>NZ_CAMVPN010000016.1 GCF_947169325.1 uncultured Methanobrevibacter sp.
TATAAATATCTAAACTGCGTAATTTTGAAACTTCTACCATTTTTACACCACAATATAAAATAATAATTAAATAAATATGTATTATTTTATTTAATTGTTAATATAAATACTTTATGTTTTTTAATCGGCTTTTATCGACAAAAAATTTATTAAATCATAAAATTAAAATAATATTTAGATAAAAAGGGGACTTTAAATTGTGGGATACAAGTAAAGATTATAGAATTTTAGTAGCAAGCAAGGCAAGAGAAAACTATCTGAATCTCATTCCAACAGCTTCTTTTAGAGGAAGCTGGAATAAAAAACAGGCAATTGATATGGGAAAGCAGATGAACAGTGACTTTCAATCATTAATATACTCCTATTTAGAAGGGGATGATTTGGTCAATTCTCCAGATGTTGCTGCCTTGAAAGAAAAAGCTTTAAAGATTATTGAATATTTAGGTGGAGAAGATTGGAACAAGAAATTCCTGAGCAACGCTCCGAAGGAAGATAGGGAAAAAACCCAGGAAAACATTGCCAAAGTGAGATTTTTCCTTGATACAATCATCGGCCTTAAAGACCGTCTGGCATTAGGCCCAATCAATGATCCGATCATGGGCGTTGACATTAAGGTCGGCGAAGTCATGAGCGTTACAAAACATCCGAAAAATGAAAACTTGATGCTGTGTAACGTAAACCTTGGAAAACGTGCAATAACTGTTGTAACCAACGATTTAAATGTTAAAGATGACAATAATGTCGGAGTCTCCTTGCTTCCCCCACAATCATTCGGAGACATCGTCAGTGAAGGAATGTTTTTAGGAATGAACGGAAGCATCCTCAAAGATGTTGAAGGAGAGCTTGGCCAAATGCCTAAAGGAATTCCAATGGAATCCCTGAATGAAACCCGTAACCTTGTTGAAAACTATTTAAAATAAGTTTAAGATAGATTATTCTATCTTAAATTCAATCCTATTAATTTTGTTTTTGTCATTTCTTCTACAGCATATTTTATTCCTTCTTTTCCAACACCACTGCTTTTAAAACCGCCAAAAGGCATGTTATCTGTTCTGAATGTGGACTGCTTGTTTACAAAAACTGTTCCCGCTTCAATTTCATTGGCACACCTCATTGCTGAGGAATAATCTGAAGTGAACACCCCTGCCTGAAGACCATATTCCGTGCCATTTGCAACTTCAATAGCTTCATCCAGTGAATTCACATGAATTATTGGTGCGACAGGTCCGAAAGTTTCATTTACTACCAAATCCATATCAGGAGTGACATTATCAATGACTGTGGCCTCATAAAATGCCTCGTCACGGACTCCTCCAGTCAATATCTTAGCGCCATTGTGAACTGCATCACTTACTGCCTGTTCCACTTGAAGTGCGGCCTTTTCTGATATCAGTGTCCCAAGGGTTGTTTTTTCATCCAAAGGATTTCCCCTGACAATCTTTTCAGTTTCCCCAACCAATTTTTCACTGAATGCCTTGGAAATTTCCTCTTGGACAATTATTCTTTTGACACCCATGCAGACCTGACCTGCATTTAAAAATGCCCCGTTGATGACTCCCTTTACTGCCTTATCGATATCCGCATCATTAAGCACAATCAGCGGGTCATTACCACCAAGTTCAAGAGTAACCTTTTTCATTCCTGCCTTTTGAGATATCATAAGTCCGGTCGTTACGCTTCCGGTAAATGATATTTTATTGACTTCAGGAGATGTCACCAAATAGTCCCCAACTTCAGAGCCATAACCTGTCAATGTGTTAATTACACCGTCCGGAAACTCTTCATTAGCAAGTTCTGCAAATTTCATGACAGTTAGAGGAGCCTCGGTTGGTGGCTTTATGATTACAGTGTTTTTGCATGCAATGGCGGGAGCGATTTTGTGGATAGTCAGATTCAGAGGATAGTTGAAGGGGGTGATTGCTGCTACAACACCCAATGGAACCTTTTGTGTGAATGCAAAAAATCCCTTTCCATTCAAACCGGCATCCAGCGGTACGCTTTCGCCATAGATTCTTTTGGCTTCCTCCGCAGCAAGCTTCAATGTTTCGATGGACCGGTCAAGCTCAACCAATGATTCGTTGATAGGCTTTCCAACCTCCAATGTCAATAGCTCTGCGAAATCATTGCGATTGTCTTTTAACTTTTCAACAATGTTGAACAATTTATTTGAAACCTTGAATGCAGACATTTCCTGAATGGATTTCTTGGCCTTGTTTGCCTCATCAATTGCAAGTTGTGCAGTTTGCAGATGTGCAATCGGCACAGTATCTATTACTTCACCGTTGTATGGATTTTTAACCTCTTCCAAATCGTCACTTGATATGTGCTTTCCGCCTATTAGCATGTCCATCTTATCACCTAGATATTATTTATTGAATAATTATTTAAAATATTTACCTAAAGCATTTAACTCATTGTTGAACTCATTTACTTCTTTTGATGCAATTTCGCCGCTTAAATCAGCAATGTAATTATTGTACATGTAAATTGCCAGTAAAACCACAACGATTATTCCTCCAAAGAGCAAGATGAATTCTGCTGATGCCTGTCCTTTGTTATCCATCAAAATCCCCCCATAAGTAAAGTGCTGCCGAATGTCGAAATGAAATAGAATATTCCAAAAGCCGCCGTTGCAAGAGGAAGGGAAAACTTAACCCCTTTCTTAAGGTTGCCATCCATGATTATGCTGATTATAAAAGCCACCAAGGCAGAATGAATTATTAAATAGATTTCCCCCGCCAGAGGTGCCGTTAGGATAATGTCGGATTCCATTCCGTAGCTTTGCATGAACTGGGAATAAACTCCCACCATCCCTATTGCAAAAGGCGTTGCAATGACTGCTGAAATCAGAAGGAACATTACCGACATCATGACTGAAGATTTTCTCTCCCGTTTAAGAGCCATCAAATCTCTTAAATCATCAGAAACATCTTCGAGTACATTTGAAATACTTGATCCGCTTTTACGACCATCCAAAATAATTCCAAAAATTCTCTCCAGTTCCTTTGATTTTAAACGTTTGCTCATCGCCCGCCATGCTTCATCAAAATTGCGACCCATTCTAATTTCAATTAAAGTCCTACGCATCTCATCGTAGAGCGGCCCATCAGAGTACTGCGCCATGTCCTCCATTGCGTTTTCGAAGCTGAGACCTACCTGCAGCATACTTGAAAGCTGTCTTAAAAAGTCAGGTGCTGATTTTTCAATTTCCTGTGCTCGACGTTCCTGTACAACGACAACATATGTGAAAAGACCCGGAATGATAAAAAGGGGCAAAATTAACATTGACAACGGCAGATTCAGAACCGTTAATGTCAATGCCAATGCAATTTCACTTGCTAAAATGAAAATTATCAAGATAGCTAAAACTTTACTTGCCTCTGTGAAAATGCCCCCACTAAGCAAAAATTCCTGGAACTTGGATAAATACTTTTCAGGCATAATATTGTCTAAAAATATAGATAAATCATTGATTATTTTAAATTTCATGAAATAAAATTAGACTTTATAGAATATAAAGTGTTTGTTGCCTTCAAAAGCAATTTTAGAAGGTAAAATCAATAGTTATGTTAATATGAAAAAATGAATTTTAAAATACTGATAGAAACCCAAAATACCATATAATTTCCAAAAATAGGGCGTTTACTCATCTTTACATTTAGAATATTTCATCCTAACAATGTTAAAAGCGATTACAATTATTAACAAGACGACACACCAATACCAAGCCACTGGAGCGAAAAGCAAGCAGTAAAGTAGAATTACCCCTACAATACCATGAGTAAGGAGATTTTTCCAATCAGTCAAATACAATTTCAGCGTCTGCGATTTTCATTCTACACCAGAAAATAAAAAAAAAGATGTAGATGCTAAAGCACCTACTTAAATATTGTTACGTTACATATGATTATATTTTAATCTGTGATTGCACTAATATCCAACCCAATGCCCTGCATCATCATATCCCGGCTCGTCCATGTCGATATATCCATTGTCACCCACATGGTAATCCACCAAACCGTATTTATTATACATGTATTGATTAACTTCAGCCTGACTGTACATCGGTGTTCCGTCTGACTTGTATGCGTAAGCGGATTGTGAACTGGAAGATGATGAGGATGATGAGGATGATGAAGCTTGTGCTTCCTCTTCTTTTTCCTTAATAGTTATTTTTTTAGTGGCATTAGAACCTTGATACTTATCATTTCCACCATAAACAATCGTAACCGTGTATTTGCCGGCATCCTTGTCTAATTTTAAGGTCCCTACACCATTTTCATTAGTTTCTACAGAATGGTAATCATTTGAATTCTTCTTATCTGTAATTGTAATATTCACTGTTTGACCAGCCAATGTATTTCCATTAGCATCAGTCAAGAGGATTTTAATGGAACCCCCTTCATCAATGTTAGAACTGCCTTTAAATGTTAATTTTGTATCCTGTTTTGTAAAGTTTGGCATCATCATTGCAACCACACCCACCAAAAGAGCAACTATGATTACAATTAAGGCCACAATAATAATTTGATTTTTCTCCATATTATCACCTGAATCAATTATATTGTATGTTCCAAATGTATTAAAAATGTTATCATTTGCATGCAATAATGAGTTGAAAATTGAATAATACATTATTAAAAATATACATAATTAAGATTAATTTCAAAAAAAAATAATAAAAAAAGAAGAGAGAATTAAAGAAAATTCAATTCTCAGACATATGATATCTCAGTCCCATTGCATTCAGCCAATACAGTACCTTTACTACTTTTAAGCTGCAATGAAACCTTTTCAACGACGTCAGAACCTGTGCTTGCAGAGGCCAGTATGCTGGAGCCGTTAATGTCTTTTCCAGCAAACACTTTCTGATCCGTGCAAACAACATCGTCGTATCCGTCATAAAATTCCGAATAAACCGTATAATCCTTGGACGGATTTATAATACCTGAAAGGGTTCCAGATACATTATATGAATAGTTCCACGGATAATCACTATCCTGTTCGACCTTAAATGAATCTATCGTCATTTCAATATTGCCCACAACATCATCTGAATCATCCCCACCGAAACCAACCAAAGCAACCACTGCAATAATTGCAATCAATATGACTGCACCGATTATAATATGGGGCATTTTAATATTCAAATTAGACATGTTGAATTTAGAAGGTTTTTCAGGTTCATAATGAGCTCTTGGGACCGGTTTAGTGTATGTTACCGTACCATCGGAAATATCAAAACCGTTTTGCCTGAATGCTTTTTCACACCTGAAATGATATTCCTTTTCATCCATGCTATACTTCAGGATAGCCTGCAGAGAACCCATACCCAGTTTAAGTCCAGGCGGCAACTCGGTTTCTTCAAGATATATGGCAAGAAAATGTTTTTTCTCATGAAGCGCATAATTAATTTCATTTCTAACATTGATTGACTCTGCTGATGTGCGTGAAATGAAAACAATAAACAACGAACATCCGTCAAGAGCCTCTCCAATCTCTTCAGTCCATTCATTACCCGGTGCAATACCCTGATCATACCAGATATTTAATCCCAAATCATTCAGCCGTTTTAGCTCTGGAAACACCATGTGCGCATCCGCATGAGCATAACTGGCAAAAATGTAAGGTTCATCACCTTCATAAGCATGAAATGGAGCTTCTTCAACAAAAGGCATTTTAGTAACTTTTTCTAACATTTTTATACTCCTTATTAATTAACAAAACTAGGTTTAATTAACTAATATTCTGCATTCGCCAATTTTTAATAATCTTTAAAGTAGAAAGTACGATGATAAATTTTATTACCAATTATATATATTTTCATTATACTATTTAATATATTGTCAAGGCAATCCCCCAATTTTAATATAAAAAAATAACATTTTATCCAAATTAAAAAATAATATATATCAAACAACACTTAAAACTATATGATGATTAAATTCCTTTTAAAATAATTATTGATGGTGAAAAATCATGTTGATGAATGAACAGGAAAAACTAGATAAACAGCACTATAGGATTTTTGGCCTAAGTTGGGCGGGTTGGGTTTTTGATTTCTATGATTTGGTTTTATTTACTTTTTTAGTATCCCAACTACAAACAAGCCTGAATTTTTCAGCAGAAATGCTATCAGTATGTTTGGGAATATCCTTGTTTGCCACAGGTTTAGGAGGAATTATTTTTGGAGCATTGGGAGATAAATACGGTCGTAAAACAGTATTGCAATGGACGATTATTGTTTATTCGATAGGTACACTATTATGTGCATTTTCATGGTCATTCTATTCACTTGTAATCTTCAGATTCATCACAGGTTTAGGTGTTGGTGGAGAATGGGCTACCGGTCAGATTTACATTAACGAAACATTCCCTGACCATCTAAGAGCCAGATTTGGAGCATTCATGCAGTCCGGAGCTCCTGTGGGAGTTATTTTAGCTTCAATAGTTGGAGGGATGGTAAGCCCAGTCATCGGTTGGAGACTGACATTTCTAGTTTCAATCATCCCTGCAATTACTGTTATCATCATAAGAAGATACCTTAATGAATCAGATGTTTGGCTTGAAAATAAAGACCAATACGTAAACAAAAGCATTTTCCAAGAGTTTAAGCAGTTGATTACCAAAGAACACCGTAAAATATTCATCATATCATTGATTTTGTGCATATTCGGTATGTCCGCATACTGGTACACATACTCATGGCTGCCGACATACCTTGCAAAGGAAAGAGGTCTGGCGGCAATCGGATCCACATTCGGAATCGTGCTAATCCAATGTGGTGACTTTATAGGATACACAAGTTTCGGTTTTGTAGCTGAAAAGCTTGGAAGGCGTCCTGCATTTACGATATACAGTTTCATCATGGCCTTCGGCATTGCAATGATTACCCTTTGCTGGAATCAAATTGTCGCAGTTCCTGATTTGATTTTTGTATTCATGTTCCTGACAGGTTTTGGAACAGGATACTTCGGAGGATTTGGAGCGTTATTCTCAGAACTGTTCCCTACAAAAATCAGAAATACTGGTGTTGGAACCGTGTTCAACCTTGCACGCGGAGCCCAATTCGTAACTCCCGTAATAATAACACTTGTAGCAACATACTTTGATTTAAGCTACGGCATTGCAATTGCTGCAATATTCGCATTGCTTGTGGGAATATGGATTTGGGTATTCCCTGAAACCAAAGGAACCGCAATAAACGAATTGGATTAAAAAACAATTTATAGATGGATATGTTCCATCCATCTTCTTTTTTATTTATTTTGAAAAAAATCAGATTAATCTATCATTAACGGCAGGTCGCCAATAACATTAGCTTTTTTATAGATTGCAACAGTATCCTCAAGCCTTACACCAAATTCTCCCTCAAGATATATTCCCGGCTCGACAGTGATTACCATTCCCTCTTCGATTACCGTTTCATCACGAATGGAAAATCCCGGAGTTTCATGAATGTCAAGACCCAGACTATGGCCAGTTGAGTGAATGAATCTGTCTCCATAACCATAATCAGTGATGATGTCTCTTGCAACCTTGTCGACTTCAATGCATTTTAGACCGGGCCGGATTGCTTTGATTGCCTTGTCATGTGCTTCAGCCACAATATCCCAAATTTCATGTTGGGCTTCCGTATAGACCATAGTTCTAGTATTGTCCGAACAATATCCTTCAAAAATGGCCCCCCAATCAATTAAAATCGGTTTTTCCAATTGTTTGGCTTCCGGAATTGCATGAGGCAGGCTTGAACTGGCTCCACTTGTGACGATTGTATCAAATGATTCCTTATCCGCCCCGTTTTCAATCATCAGCCTTACAAGATCAAAAGCTATTTCCTTTTCAGTGTTTTGATTATTTAAAATATCCAGTTGTAAAAAGGATTTTTGAGCAATTTCGGTTGCTTTTGTAATCTTTTCTATTTCCTGAGGCGTTTTAATCATCCTCTGTTTGTCAACGTATGTTTTTGAAGTTATTGTAAAATCATCCCTAAGCTTTTCATAGCTGCTGAATGGCAGTGTCGGCTCGATGGCCAGACTGCTGATTCCTTCTTCTTTAAGTTCCCTTAGCATCACTTCAAAGGATTCATATTCCTTAACCTCAATTGTTGAATTGTTTTTTGCAATCTCCATGTCCATGCTGGATGCATAAATAATCGGATTTTCCTTTATTATGCAAAACGCAAAGCTGGTCGGTTTGTAATTGGAGATATATTCAACATTTGTAAATTTTGTAAGCAAATAAGCCTGAATATCATCTTCATCCATATCTTTTAAAATGTTGTCCAAATGTGAGTCCATATTTTATTATTTAAAAAAAGTATTATAAAAAAATAATCTTGTCAAAACACCAAAACAGTAAAAAACCCCATAATTAAACAATAGATTAATATAACTAAACATGAATAAATGATTAATGATATATCAAAATAATATTATCATTTTAATTCAAAAAGGGATGGGAAAATAATGTATAAGAAATTATTCTGCATTGCATTATTCGTAATCATATTCACTAGCATGGCTTGCATATCCGCAAGTGAAGATTTGAGTACGGACAATAATGCAATGGCCAATATTGATGAAAGTGAGTTGATATCATCATCGATGGATGATGTGAATAACGACTTAAGTACAGATGACGATAATGAGATACTTGCAAATCAATCCAGCGAAAATACTGCAAGATTAAATCCTAATCTGGATGCAACTATCGAAACAGACGATGAATACATAACAATTACAAGTACCGTGAATGAAAAAGCGACAGGAAACATTTCAATCCAGATTACAAAACTCAATGACGGAAGCTACCAGTTCAACGGCACCACCGTTGAAATTGAAAACGGAACCGCAACCTGGGCAGAGATGATTGCATTTGACAAAGGAGACTATATTGTAAGCCTAGGGTATTTGGGAGATGCCAATTATAATCCGACTTCCATTTTAAAAGTATTCGCAATACAAAAATACATTCCGGATTTCAAGGTGGAAATTACCCAGAATGATGAATTTGTAACAATCTCAAGCATTCTCAATGAAGATGCGACAGGCAATGTCACAATCAGAATAAAAACATTCGAAGAGGAAAACTACACTGAATTTGCAACCATTGAACTTGAAAACGGTGCTGCAACATGGGCGGACCAAATACCGTTCAACAAGGGAGACTATGTGGCATACACAACATACAACGGAGATAAAAAATACTTCAAAAGCGGCAACATTCAGACATTCACAATCGAAAAGGAAATACCTTCCTTTAATGTGAACATCACAACCGATGATTATTTCGTTGTTTTGAATGCGACACTTCCTGTGAATGCAACCGGTAATGTGGCAATCAGAATCAAGAGCGTTGATGAAGAAAACTACACAGAATTTGCAACCATAGAAGTGGAAAACGGAACTGCAATATGGAGCGAGTTTGTGCCATTCAACAAAGGAGAATACGTAGCATACACAACATACAGTGGGGATGAAAACTACTTCAAAAGCAGCAATATCCAAAACTTCACAATCGAAAAGGAAATAACTGACTTCAACGTGACCGTTACTGTCAATGACTATCTCATAACCATTAATGCAACACTGCCTGTGAATGCAACAGGCAATGTCACAATCAGAATTAAAACCTTCGAAGATGAAAACTACACAGAATTTGCAACCATAGAAGTGGAAAACGGAACTGCAACCTGGACCAGTCCAATTCCATTCATCAAAGGAGACTATGTGGCATACACAACATACAATGGAGATGAAAACTACTTCAAAAGCAGCAATATCCAAACATTTACAATCAAGAAGGACATCCCTGACTTTGACATCAATATCACAGTCAATGATTATCTCATAGTTTTGAATGCAACACTTTCTGTGAATGCAACAGGTAATGTGGCAATCAGAATCAAGAGCGTTGATGAAGAAAACTACACAGAATTTGCAACCATAGAAGTGGAAAACGGAACTGCAATATGGGGCGACTTTGTACCATTCAACAAAGGAGATTATTTAGTGCTTGCAGTGTACAGTGGGGATGAAAATTATTTCAAATCTGAAAATACCGGATCATTTACAATTGAAAAACAAGTTCCTATCATGATAATCAACAGCACACGCAACGCTACAAGCATTACCATTAAAATTACATTGCCTGAAAATGCAACAGGCCTTGTTAGATTAACAAATAACCAGACAGGCGAAATAAAAAATGTGACCTTGAACGGAACTGCAATTGAATTCAACGAAACCCTCCAGTACACATACAACATATTCCTGATTGAATATTCCGGAGATGACTACTACTTCAAAATCAGCAATATTTTTGTTGAACCTCTGAAAATAGAGACCAGTTTAAGCATTAAAAACAGCGTGAGTGTCATTTACATGAACACCGCTAAAATCACCGTCAAATTAGATATGGCGGAGGAATCAGGCAACTTTACAGCTGACGGTGAAAAAGTCACCATCACAGTCAATAATAAAGAATATACTGGAACCTTGAAAAACAATACTGTAACCATCAGCATCGCTGCAAACAGCGCAAATAAATTCATTCCAAAAAGCTATGCTGCAGCAGTCATATTTAATGGCAATGACCTGTTTGAAAATGCTTCTGCAAGCTTTACATTTGTCGTTAAAAAGGGAACACCTAAATTAACTGCTAAAGCAAAAACATTCAAAGTAAGCACCAAAACCAAAAAATACACAGTTACTTTGAAAGACCACAAAAACAAGGTGATGAAAAATACCAAAGTCACAGTAAAAGTGAACGGTAAAACTTTCAAGGCAACCACAAATTCAAAAGGCCAAGCCACCTTTAAAATCACCAATTTAAAGAAAAGGGCAAAATATCTTGCAGCAGTTAAATACGGAGGCAGCAAATACTACAATTCAATAACCAAAAAAATAAAAATTACAGTTAAATAAGGAGATTCAAATCTCCTAAACTATTTTTTTTAAATCCCCAACATCCATCCATTTCTTCTTTTCATATTTTCTTATCAAAAAAAGATAATTTTATTAAAGTCAAATTAGATATTTTAACATTATGTTTAAATTTACAAGTAGTGAAGTACGAGATTTGATAATTGCATTCATCGTGATTTCCCTATGTTTCGGAATTGCAAATACAGGAAGGGACATGAATGCGTTGGTTCAAATACTTCCAATGATTATGGTGGGTGTAGGAGCAGGTTTTATCCTTCACGAACTGGGACATAAATTCGTGTCAATGAAGTATGGATACTGGGCTGAATTCAAGTTATGGCCACAAGGATTGTTATTTGCGCTTGTAACTTCATTTTTCGGATTCGTATTTGCAGCACCCGGTGCAGTCTACACCTATGCAAATTACATGACTGATGAAATCAACGGAAAAATATCCGTTGCAGGACCTATTGTCAATATAATCCTTGCAATAGTCTTTTTAGTAATTGCCGCACTCGTTTATCGATCAGCATTTACTTCCGAAGTTGCACTGACAGTATTTTTTGTATGTGCATTAGGCTATTCAATCAACAGTTTTTTGGCCGTGTTCAATTTGCTTCCAATTGGAAACTTGGATGGATCCAAGGTATTGAGATGGAATGCGGGAATTTGGATAATTACAATAGCCATTGCAGGCATAATGACATTGGCATCCCATACAATCGGTGTTGAAAATATCGTTAGAATGATTATAGGATTTTAGAAAATGGTAGAAGAGATTACATATTTTAAAGGAACTCATAGAGTTATTGCTCCAAGCAAAACTATTGAAATCAATCAGGACAAGCTTAAAACAGCAGGAATCACACGTATTGCAGACATTACCGATTTGGATAGAATCGGCCTTCCGATTTATACTGCAATCAGACCTACAGCTGAAGAAGGCAGCGTCAGCATCTATGGCGGGAAAGGAATATCAAAAGACCATGCAAAAGCATCAGCAATGATGGAAGGTTTTGAGAGATATTCCGCAGAAAGGCAAAGCAGTGATAAGACCATCAATGCCAGCTTATCTGAAATTTCCGACTACGGAGAATTCATTGAACCGAAATTATTGAACCTGCCAAAGGAATTTGAAAAACAGGATATTGATGATTTGAACTTGGAGTGGAGCATTTCCCATGACATAATTTCCGGAAATGACTATTACGTTCCTACAAATGCAGTCTTTCACCCATACAATAACGAAAGTAATGTAAACAAGCTATTTAAATCTAACACCAACGGCCTTGCTTCAGGAAATATTTTAGAAGAAGCCATTCTTCACGGAATGCTTGAAGTTATCGAGAGGGATGCATGGAGCATTTTTGAGCTGACCCATAAAAATTATGCCCAGATTGATTTAAGCAGCATTGAAAGCGATTTAATCAATGGCATCATCGACAAATTTGAATCAGAAGGCATCAAGATTAAATTGATGGACTTTACTGCCGATGTTAAAATTCCTACAATAGCTGCTTCCGCTGATGATACAGTAACAAAGGATGCAGGATTATTGACTTTGGGAATGGGAACACATCTTGACCCAGAAGTTGCAATACTCAGAGCATTAACTGAAGTGGCACAAAGCAGGGCAACTCAAATCAATGGTGCACGTGAAGATACCGTGAGAGCGGATTTTGCCCGTGAAGCAGGCTATGAACGCATGAAACGAATTAACAAATTCTATTTCAGACAAGAAGAGAATCAGATTTCTCTTTCAGACATTGAAAATAAAAGTACAACATCAATTACAGAAGACATTGAGATTGTTAAAAATGAATTGATGGCCAACGACATTGAAAAAATATTATATGTTGACCTGACACGTCCGGAGCTTGACGTGAGCGTTGTACGGGTGATAATTCCTGAAATGGAAATTTATGCAATTGACCAAAGCCGTGCGGGATATAGATTTTTAAGAGTTTGATTAAATGGTTAAGATTATAATTTATACCGGTCTGTCACTTCCTTTTGATGAGGCAAAAGAAATTCTGGATTCACATGATGACGTTAATGTAGTCTATAAAAGACCTATCCAGAGAGGGGATTTGTCACTTGCATTAAAGGAAAATCCAGACATCATTGCAATAATCGATGGAGTATTTCACCAAAATTCCGCTGTCGGACACAAAGAAATAATCAATGTCATGGATCATGGAGTAAAAGTCTATGGTGCTTCAAGCATGGGTGCATTGAGAGCATCAGAACTTGATTCACTTGGAATGGTTGGAGTAGGTTACTGTTACAACCAATATGCCAATGGTAATGTCGACAGTGACGATGAAGTTGCAGTAATGCTCGATTCAGAGACTTTAGAGGCTCTTTCTGAACCGTTAATCAACATGAGATATGTTTTCACTAACGCTGAGGATGAAAACATCATTACCGAAAGCGAAAAGGACGAACTGATCGGCATTGCCAAAAGGACTTATTATCCTAAAAGAAATTACGGAAAAGTTTTGGCCGAATCTGACCTGGACAGTGACAAAAAAGACAATCTCATCAACTTTATCAGGGAATCAAAAGACATCAAAAAAGAGGATGCCAAGAATCTTCTCAAGCTAATCAAATCACAGTCAGATTAACACTTAAAAAACATCGAATTTATTATTTTTTGTAAAAGTGATATATACCCACATTAACGCCTTTTAAAAATTATCGCCAACTATTAATTAAAATACAGCAATACTCAATTAAATGATATGGTAATGTGAAAACTATAATTTTAATTTATGATAGAATCAATATAATCAATGCAACATATGCTGCGATTTTTGAATTAAAAAAAGGAAATATAGAAACTCACTTGTTCATCTCTTGGTATTTTTTCAAAACAATGTCTGGAGTTTCAATAGTTTTTTCAAAAGTTTCGACAAATTCATTTGATTGGTGATCATCTGCTGTTTTTGAAAGGCCTTTTAAAACCAGTTGCTTACCGTCAATCTTAAAGCCCGTTTCGTCAGCTTCCATTTCAATTAGATTTATCTCAAGCTCAGAAGCATTTTCCAAATCGTCATCAGCCTTAACCTCATATTTAATTTTCAGATATTTATGAGGCATCAACTCGTTGACAGTCCTTTTTATAACTGATTCGAAAAGTTCCAGAAATTTTACAACAGGCGGCAAATTATTAGCCTGCCAATAAGTAAGTACAGAGTTGAGAACTATTTCGTGTTCAACAAAATCATCATATAATCTTGCCCGAACACCAATAGCACTGTCACCAACTACTTTAATCACCAATACGGGACTAACAGCCATTATATCACAGTTATTCGACTAATGCTCTAATTAAATCACTAGCTCTAACAAGACCGACCAGATCACCTTCAACACCGATGACAGGAATCTGTTCAATGTTTAAGGATTTCATTTTTTTAGCACAATCGGAAACTTTTGTTTTGGAGTTAGCTACTTCAACATTGCCAACTGCAACATCACGTACTACTTTGTCTGTGAATTTTAAACTGTTTTTCTCAATGTACAATACGGAAGTACTGTCCCAAGACCATTTATCCCCTTCAGTACCTACAGTGGAACTGTGTTCGCTTCTTTCAGAGATAATTTCAATTTCAGAGATGAAATCGGTTTCGGTTAAAATGCCTGACAATTTGGCATCGTCATCTAAAGCCAAAACGGATTTTAAACCGAATTGATTCATGGTTTCAAAAGCAACATTCAATGGAGCTTTTTCCCAAGTGGTCGGAACTGTAGTAATCATATAATTTTCAACAGCGTCATCTATTGTGAGTTTAGTTAAAGCTTTGGAAACCAAATCGAATGATGTGATAATTCCAACAAGTTCCCCTTCCTCATTTATAACAGGAACTCTTCTTACATCATTTTCCATCATCTTGCGGGCAGCAACTGTTACGTCGTCGCCAGGATTAACTGTAACTAAATTTCTACTCATCAACATTGCAATTTGTTCTTCATCAGGATTATTAATTAAATCAGAACGAGTTACTAGTCCTACTAAAATGTCAGTGCCTTCTTTTACAACAGGAAGCACTGCTTTTTTCTCTTTTCTCATTAAGTCTAAAACTT
The DNA here is from genome assembly GCF_947169325.1 of uncultured Methanobrevibacter sp. Classification (GTDB taxonomy): domain Archaea; phylum Methanobacteriota; class Methanobacteria; order Methanobacteriales; family Methanobacteriaceae; genus Methanocatella. The sequence continues at coordinate 15,018 of NZ_CAMVPN010000016.1, forward strand.
TTTCTCTGTTACCTGGAACGGAAACACTAACAACATTTTTAGACATTGTTCTTTTAACTAACATAAAAACACCTATATTAACAAATATAATAATAAAATGACAATACCTTAGTGAATAATGAGCACAGCACATTTGGCCGAATTAACAACCTTATCCGCTACACTGCCCATAATAAATCTATCGAAGCCGGATTTACCGGAACTACCCATAACTATTAAATCAACATCTTCATCCTTTGCCACTTCTAAAATACATTTAGCCGGAGACCCTTCTTTTATCACGTGAGTGATTTTTAAATCGTCTTCATTAAGTTTATCAAATTCTTTAAGGTTTTCTTCGGATCTCTCTTTCAAGATTTGATTTAATTGGTATACTTCGTCGTCTAATGGAAGTCCATTAACAAAATTGTTTTCTGTGACAGTCACAGCAACTATTTCAGCTCCGGTGACATTCGCCAAAAATAACGCATGCTTTTGAGCTTTTTTTGCAAATTCAGATCCATCGGTAGGGACCAGTATTTTTGTATACATCATTAACAACTCCCATAATATATAGATTTATATCTATGATATTATACAATACTTCTTTTGTTAATGCTATATAATATATTTTTCGTTTCACAGCGATTGCATATATTAAGATATGGATTTTTAGAAAAAGATTTAAAAATATTACATTCTATGGAATTACCCTCTTCAATGCATGATTTTCCAATTACATTGTTGATGTTATGGGCGCAGACATTGGTTGTTGCCATCTGCAGCAGCTTTGCCGGGTCAATGTAACTCTTATAATAAACTGACATCAACTTTAAGCTGAATTCCAACTCCCTTAGCATATTTGGAGAGTTCAGCATCACATTATCAGATCCAATCAACGGTTTCATACCCATGTCCAACATTTCGTTGAGTCGGGCAACACCGACATTTAGAGTGGCATTGGCTCTTGGACAGACCACAACATTTGACTGTGAGTTTCTAATCAGCTCCAAATCATCATTTTTGGGATTGGTAATGTGGACCAGCTGGTCAAAGTTATTGTCAAGCCCTTTTTCGATTTCAGTCTTGTTGAATCTCTCCAATGATTCCATCTGATTGGATTCTGATTCAGCAACATGAATTGAAGAAATTTTGCCCTGTTTACTGCATTCTTCAGTGATTAGATTTGCAACCTCTTCAGTGATTTCGCCAAAACCGCTTGGGGCGATACCGTCGGCAATGCCAAGTATTCTTTTAATTGCCTTTTTAACTTTAGCCAAATCCGGATCATCACCATAGAAGTTATCGTCACGGCCCAAGATAATCGGTTTGATGGGGATGTCTTTGGAAGCTTCCTTTAAAAGTTTAATCCCTTTAATTCCTCCTTCACGATAGTCAATGAAATGGGTTGTGCCTGATTCGACCATGTCCCACATTGATGATTTCATGGCTTCAATCAGCTCATCATCCTCTGCATTTGCCAAAGCCTTATGCTTAACACCATTTGGAGGCTTTACCATTTCACTTAATGAGAGACCATATCCCTCATCTTTAATGATGGAGTCTCCAATGTGCATATGGCCGTTGATAAATGACGGGCAAACCACTGCACCATCCACATCTATGATCTTGCCTTCTTTTGCGTCCTTGGCAATTTCAATGATTTTAGCATCATCAACGACGATATTCTCTTTGGATGCAACTAAATCTTGACCCTTTAAAATGATTCCGTTTGCTATAGTAAACATTAATCTAGAATCTAATTTTTTTTATTAAAATAATTTTTCATTCATGTGAAATAACTGACATTAACAATCGATTTGAAGCTATGGGACTCATTTAATCAGTTATTTGAAAAATTAGCCGATTGAACCATTTTAAATTTTTACATGCAAAACTAAATATTTCATTAAACTCGTTAATTTACAATTTTAAATCAATATGAAATTTTATTTGTTGAAAACTTAAATATAATGAGGTTAAAGATAATTTTAACAAAATTTAGAGGATTATTATGACAGTACAATTCAGTATAATCAATTCAAGAAGACATATTTTTGCAAGCGACGATGGGATTACAACACCTGACGGTAAAAAATATGACGGCATGCAGAAAATTTTCAAATTGTCAGACATCCATCCTGCCCAAATGATGATTAATGGATGCATGGAATTTGAAGGCATCCCTATGGAGACCATTATTAACGAATTTGTTAAAAAGACCAAATTAAAAGAGTTAAAAAATATTGAAGACATTAAAAACGAATTGATAAATTTTTTAGCCAGATATACTCCAAAATCATCTGGAGATGAGTACATTCAATATGCGGTTGAAAACTTCAAAGAAAATATAATTCTAGAGATTAACGAAAATGGATTTGACAAAGCGATCGAAACTAGAAAAAAGAAAAAGATATATCCTTTCATTAGAAAATATTCTAGATTTAAAAATGAGTTTGACGAAATTATCCCCGAAGATAAAGATTGCAAAAAATATTCTAAAATACTCTGGGAGATATTTTCATATGAACTTAGATATGAAGGAACAGGAGTTATAATTTCCGGACATAATATTGGAAGTCCATATCCTTCATTCTTTGAAATCAATATCCATTGCAATAGTGGTGGAAAAATCTTCTATGAAGAACTCGAATCAAAAATTGATTTTAAAGAAACAATCATGAGAGTTCATGCAATTAATGAGGAGGGTTATGCTTTTTTTACAGGAGTAAATGAGAATTTTGTACGGTTTATTGATAATTATATCAATGAAACCAACGAAATAATTTTACTAAAATTAAAATCTAAACTAAAAAAAGAAAACATGACCGACGATAAATTTTTAAAAATTGTCGAAAAAATACTCCTCGAAGAGTATTCTGATGTCAATCATGAAATTAATAATTTCAGATTAATTGGAATTAATGATACCTCCAAATCCATTGAATTCATACCCAACATATTACTTTGCATTTTAGCTGATGAAATAATTCGTTTAACTGCCTTAAAGCAGAAAATATCCTCTGAAGAGGAATATGTGAGTATGACCAGCCATATTTCATTAATGACAAAATCTCAAGGATTTAAATGGGTTAAATTCAATGATGAAATCATTTAAATATAATGAAAAACAATTAATGATAAAAGGTGAAAAAATGAATTTTGTACCAAAAGAAAGAGCAGAAGCTAGTATAAATAAGCTCCTTTCAGAACGCAGAAAACGTAAAATGAAAGAAATCGAAGAAATGAAAATAGAATATGAAAATTCTAAATAAAATCTAATGGATTTAACAAAACATTAACAAATCATTAGATTTTAAATCGCACCAAACACCACTTTTAAATACAGATTACTGTAAAACTTTTCTTTCAAAAATCACTTCAAAAAAAGTAATATATAAAAAAAACTATATACTTACTATATACAAGACTGACATAACTTTTTTTGGTGATTTCCATTAACTCTCAAGAAATAAGATACTTCTACAGGAACATTGTAAAAACTGGCGATGTATATAGAGTTAAACATAACAATAAAGATTATGGGGAGTTTTCTAAATTATCCGACGCATTATATGAAAGGGATGCTCTGTTTTTCTGTAATTTTGACTATGACCTGCTTGTTGAATGCGATCTTGAAAACAAGTATGAAAACATGGAACTGCCACCATTTCCCGAAAAGAGACCTAAAGGACGTATAAAAGGAACAAAAGTCAACAAAAAGGAAAGGGAAGGGGAAATTCTTTTTGACCATAAGAAAAAAGGTTTTTTCATTAAAAGAATGGGTGAAATCATCGGCTATTATGACACCATGACTGAAGCATTCTACTACAAAAAGCTTTTGATGGACAGCAACTGGGATAAAAGCGTCCTAAAAACAAACATCACACAAAAAATTGAAGTCAATATCGTTATCGATCAAAGCAAAGAGTATAAGGTTCAGCTTAACTTCTGTCCTAAGTGTAAAAGCAGGCTTAAAATCGGTGCGACAGAATGTCCTTCCTGCGGTATCAACATTGAAGAATACCTGTTCAATAATTAAAAAAAGGATGGAAAATAATTATTCCCCATCAACATAGTCATTTAAAGATTTTACATTAATTTCACTATTTTGAACTGCAGCAATAGCATTTAAAGCTGCCCTTGCACCTGCTAATGTAGTAACATAAGGTATGCCGAGTTCAATAGCTAATCTTCTGATGATATAACCGTCTTTTGCAGATTGTTTACCTTCAGAAGTGTTAATGATTAAGTCAATTTCCTTGTTTAAGATTGCATTTCTGATGTTAGGTGAACCTTGTGATACCTTTTTGATTATTTCGATATCATCCAATCCGGTTGCTTCACCTGTACCTCCAGTTGCAGCAATTTTAAATCCTAAATTGGCTGCCTTTTCTGCAATTGGCCTGATTTTCTTCTTGTCCTGTTCTTTGACAGTAATGAATATTTTTCCTTCTTTAGGAAGTTCCATTCCTGCTGAAAGCTGGGATTTGTAGAATGCCATTCCAAAGTTTTCGTCAATACCTATACTTTCACCTGTGGATTTCATTTCAGGACCTAAGATGGTATCGGATTCAGGAAGTTTCAGGAATGGGAATACAGACTCCTTAACGGCAACGTGATCTATTTTGATTTCTTTTGTAAGGCCGAAGTCCTTCAATTTGGCGCCTTGCATAATCCATGTTGCAACTTTTGCAAGAGGCACACCGATAGCTTTGCTTACAAACGGAACAGTCCTACTTGCCCTTGGATTTGCTTCAATGATGTAGACCATTTCCTCATCAAGCTTTACAGCATATTGGATGTTCATCAAACCTTTGACGTCCAATTCAAGTGCCAATTTTGTGGAGTTTTCACGAATTGTGTCCAATATATGAGTCGGAATTGTCTGAGGAGGTATTACACATGCTGAGTCTCCTGAATGAACACCTGCTTCTTCGATGTGTTCCATGATTCCTGCAATGAATACGTCTTCACCGTCACACAGGATATCGACGTCAAGCTCGATTGCATCTTCCAGGAACTTGTCCACCAAAATAGGATGGTCCGGAGATACCTTTACGGCCTCTTTCATATATTCCTCAAGCTCATGCATGTCATAAACGATTTCCATTGCTCTTCCACCGATTACGTATGATGGACGTACAAGAACCGGGAATGTGATTCTCTCAGCAATTTCTTTTGCTTCATCAAATGAATTTGCAGTTCCGTATGGAGCTTGGTGAATGTGTAATTTTTCAAGAAGTTCTGCAAACAGTTCCCTGTCCTCTACCCTGTCAATGCTCTCATATGGAGTACCTAAGATTTTAACTCCCGCATTTGCAAGAGGCACTGCAAGATTGATGGAAGTCTGTCCACCGAACTGCACAATGACTCCGTCAGGTTTTTCCTGTTCAATTACTCCCATCACATCTTCAAATGTCAACGGTTCGAAGAACAGCTTGTCTGAAATATCATAATCTGTACTTACGGTTTCAGGGTTGTTGTTGATTAGAATTGTTTCGATTCCTTCCTCTTTTAAAGCAAGTGAGGAGTGTACACAGCAGTAATCGAACTCAATACCCTGACCTATTCTGATTGGACCTGCACCGAGAATGACAACTTTCTTTTTGGTGGTTGATGTCAGTTCGTTTCCAACATCATAGCTGCTGTAGTAGTATGGAGTTTTTGCCTCGAACTCTGCAGCACAGGTGTCCACCATCTTATAGGACTGTTTGATGTTGTATCTTGAAAGCAGGTTTCTGATATACTCTTCAGTCTGGCCGGATAAATCTGCCAGTCTCTTATTTGAGAATCCTAACTGTTTTGCTTTTCTTAAATATGATTCGTCATTTAACTTTTCAGCAGTCACGTCGTTTTCGAAGTTGACGATGTTTCTGATTTTGTACAGGAAGAAATTGTCGATTTTTGTAAGTTCTCTGATTTTGTCAATGTCCATTCCGTCCTTTATTGCGGAATAGATTTGGAAGTAGATTAAATCTGTTGGATTTGAAAGGTCCTCTTCTGACCATTCGACATATTCAAATCCGTCGAAGCCCATGTCAAGAGATCTTAATGCTTTCTGGAATGCCTCTTCAAAGGTTCTGCCAATTGCCATTACTTCTCCTGTTGCCTTCATCTGAACGCCGACCTGACGGCTGATTCCTTTAAACTTGTCGAAAGGCCATCTTGGGATTTTGATTACCACATAATCGATGGCAGGTTCGAATGATGCAGGAGTCTCTTTGGTAATGTCGTTTTTGATTTCATCCAAAGTCAATCCCAGTGCAACTTTTGATGAGATTTTAGCGATTGGATAACCGGTTGCCTTTGATGCAAGTGCACTACTTCTTGATACACGAGGGTTTACTTCAATGACTTTGTATTCATCGGTTTCAGGGTTTAATGCGAATTGGATGTTACATCCTCCCCTGATTCCTAAAGCACGGATGATTTTAATGGATGCATCACGCATTTTCTGGATTGTTTCATCACATAGACATTGAATCGGAGCGACTACAACACTGTCTCCTGTGTGGATTCCCATAGGGTCTATGTTTTCCATGGTACATACGATGATACATGTGTCTTCCTTATCCCTCATTACTTCAAACTCTATCTCTTTCCATCCGAGAACGGATTCGTCAATGAGAACCTGGTTGATGAAACTCATGTCCAATCCGTGAGTGGCGATTTCAATAAGTTCCTCTTCATTGTGGGCAATTCCTCCACCGGTTCCTCCCAATGTGAATGCAGGCCTGACAATTACAGGATAGCCGATGTCCTTAACTGCTTCAAGTGCCGCATCAACGCTTTCAACAGCCTGACATTTTGGAATTTCCTCACCAATCTCTTCCATCAGATTAGCGAATAAATCCCTGTCTTCCACATCCTTGATTGTCTGAACATCGGAACCTATGACTTTGATTCCTTCAAGTAATCCTAAATCTCCAAGTCCTGTTGCAATGTTTAACCCGGTCTGTCCACCCATGGTTGGTAAAATAGCATCAATTTCTTCTTCTTTTATGATTTTTGCAACGACTTCAGGAGTTAATGGTTCGGTATAAACAGTGTCTGCCATACCCAGGTCTGTTTGGATGGTAGCAGGGTTACTGTTAACCAGCACTGTTTCAATACCTTCTTCTCTTAATGATTTACATGCTTGTGAACCTGAATAATCGAACTCTGCAGCCTGTCCGATTTGAATAGGTCCAGAACCGATAATCAATACTTTTTTAATATCCTTATCAACTGGCATTAGTAATCCTCCATCATCTGATTGAACTCATCAAATATGCTTCTTGTATCGTTTGGACCAGGACCCGCTTCAGGATGGTACTGTATGCATTTCAGAGGCAGTTCCTTGTGAGCGATTCCTTCAGGAGTTCCGTCATTTAAGTTAATTTGGGCCAAAAGCAAATCAGTTTCCTTAAGTGATTCCTTATCAATTGTAAATCCATGGTTTTGTGAAGTGATGAACACTTTTCCTGTTGCTAGGTCCTTAACCGGCTGGTTTTCACCACGGTGGCCGAATTTCATCTTATATGACCTTGCACCGAATGATTTGGCAATCAATTGCTGACCCATACAGATTCCAAAGATAGGTAATCTGTTGGATAATTTTTTCATAGTTTCAATAGTCTCTGACACTCTGTCAGGATTTCCCGGACCTGATGTAATCATCAGTCCGGAAGGAGAGTAGTCAAGAACGGTTTTATAATCAGTGTCATAAGGGAAGAGAACTACACCAATGTCCCTTTCCAAAAATGAGTTTATGATGTTTTTCTTTACGCCGCAGTCAATTAAAGCAACTTTCTTGTCTGCATTTTCATTGAACACTTTAATTTCTTTTGTTGAAACCAAAGGAACTACATCGATATCCTCAATACTTGGCTGGGATTTTGCCATTTCAAGCAGTTTATCATCATCAATGTCTTCAGTTGTTATTGCTGCTTTAAGTGAACCTCTCTCACGTATCTTGAGTGTCAGGTCACGAGTGTCGATTCCGCTTATTCCTGGAGTTTCAAACTCTTTTAAAAACTCGTCCAAAGTCTTTTGAGGTCCGAAATTGGAAAGTTCACGACAAACTTCACGACAGACAAAACCTTCAACCTGAACCTTGTCAGATTGATACCACTCCTCACTTACCCCATGGTTTCCCTCTAGAGGATAAGTGGACATTAATATTTCTCCTTTAAAAGACGGGTCTGTTAGGGATTCGGTGTATCCCCCCATACCAGTGGAAAAAACAAGTTCTCCCAGTTTGGTGGTTTCATAACCGAAAGCTTCACCTTTTAAGATAGTTCCATCTTCCAAAGCTAATTTAGCTATTTTTACCATTAAATCACCATCATAAAAAAATTATAACTCACTATCTTTAATATATATTATTTTACTATATTATTAAACTTTGTTTTTTGGCGAAATTATTAATAAATTATAAAATAAAATTCAGAATTTGAAAAATTACTGGAAATATAAATGAATGTTTTACCAAATAATTTTTAATCAATAACACCAAAATTATTACCATCAAAACTTGCGAGTAAAAACATGGCCAATGATCTTGAAAAGCTAGTCAAACCCCATTTAAGCAGCGACGATTACAGGAAATTCAAAAAGCTGATAAATGAAACAAAAATCTACAATGCTCCAAAAACACTGACCGGAGAGCTGCGGCCTTACCAAAAGATTGGATACTCATGGCTCATTCAAAACACCCGATATAAGTTCGGAAGCATACTGGCCGACGACATGGGGCTTGGAAAAACAATACAGGTTTTAAGTACAATACTATTTTTAAAGGAGAACAATCGTCTGGAAGATGAATCGACACTGATTATTGTTCCTCCAACGTTAATCTCAAACTGGGAAAATGAAATCAAAAAGTTCACACCAGAATTGACTTATTACATCTATCACGGATCCAACAGGACATACCCTCTTGAAGAGTATGACATCATGCTGACCTCCTATGGAGTCGTCAGGCTTGATTTGGATATGTTTTTGGATAAGACCTGGAGAATATGTGTTATTGATGAAGCGCAGAACATCAAAAATCCAAATACAGAACAGACAAATGCAATCAAAAGCATCAGGGCAGAGTCTAAAATTGCCCTAACCGGAACACCAATCGAAAACCGCCTGATGGATTACTGGTCAATATTCGATTTTACAAATAAGGGGTATCTCTCAACCAAGGATGATTTTAAAAGAAATTATGTTATGCCAATTGAGAAACTGGAAGATGTGGATACCTTGAACAATTTAAAAACAATAGCAAAACCATTTGTCTTAAGGCGACTTAAAAGTGACGAGGACATCAAAAAGGAGCTGCCGGAGAAATTCGTCAACGACATCTATGCAACATTAAGCAAAAAGCAGGTGCGACTGTACAATGCGATTTTAGAAGAAATCTTCTTTGATATTGAAAATTCAAAAGGAATTCAGAGAAAAGGGATAATTCTGAAAATACTTACCGCTTTAAAGCAAACCTGCAATCATCCTGCACAGTTTCTGGACATCAAAAAACCGACAATTAAGGAATCCGGAAAAATGGAGCTTTTAGTGGATATCCTGCAAAACATATTAGACATGGATGAGAAGGTCATAATCTTCACCCAATACGTTGAAATGGGCAAACTGATCCAACAGTTAATATCCAAGAAATTCAAAACTGAAGTGCTTTTCCTTCATGGCTCACAGACTCTTAAGGAAAAAAGCGAGATAATCAACAAGTTCCAGGAAGAGGAGGAGTATAAAATTTTTGTAGCTACCCTCAAAACCGGAGGAACGGGGTTGAATTTGACCGCTGCAAGCAATGTCATCCATTATGATTTGTGGTGGAATCCTGCAGTTGAAAATCAGGCAACAGACAGGGTTCACAGGATAGGACAGGACAAAGACGTTATGGTTTACAGATTCATTACAAAGGGAACTCTTGAAGAGGCAATTGATGCGATAAGCAAAAGAAAAACTGATTTATCCGAAAAAGCAATAAGCAATGATGAGACTTTCATCACCGAAATGAGTGATGAAGAATTAAGGAATGTGCTGGAATTAAGATTATAATTAGCCAACACTAAAAAAAAACTTAATCAAATTTCAGGCTGAAATTCAGGCTTCTTGATGAATGTGTCAATGCCCCGATTGAGATGATGTCGACACCCAAACTGGCATAATCAACAATAGTTTCATCAGTTATCCCACCTGAAACCTCAATCAATGAATTTTGACGGATACCAAGTTTTTCAAGCTCGCTAATGACTTCACCGACTTCCTTAGGAGACATGTTGTCAAGCATTACAATGTCAGCACCGTTTTTCACACATTCCACAGCATCATCCAAACTTTCAACTTCAATCTCTATTTTTTTAGAAAAGCTGACGTTCTCCTTAGCCTTTAGCAACGCTTCCAGAGGAGTTCCGCAGGCGGCAATGTGATTGTCCTTGATTAAAACCATATCATCAAGCGCAAATCTATGCGTATCTGCACCTCCAACCTGAAGAGCATGCTTGTCGAATTTACCGATTGCAGGCGAAGTCTTTCGGGTTCCGGCAACCCTGACATCATAATCTTCAACCAGATTAACATAATGGCCTGCTGCACTGGCCACACCACTCATCCTCATCATAAGATTAAGTGCTGTCCGCTCAAGAAGCAATATTGTCCTTGCATCCCCTTTAAGTGAGATTAACACATCACCATTGGAGATTTTGCTTCCCTCAGCAAGCCAGAATCCGACATTAACGCCGCACTCTTTAAATAAATCACGAATAATGTTAATTCCAGCTAAAATTCCTTCATCTTTTGAAACAATATATGCACTAGCCTCTTTACCTTCTTCAACCACTGCGTTTGAGGTAATATCGCCAAAACCTTCATCTTCAGCCAGCATATATTCTATAATCCTATCCAAAAAATCACCTAAAAGTTAATAATTATTAAAAATATATAGTTATTGTATAATATAAATTAAGTGATTTTATGGAAATTATATTTTTAGGAACATCATCTGCAGTTCACTCAAAAGAAAGAAATCAGGCCTCAATTGCATTTAAGGGAATGGGAGAAGTATTTCTTTTTGACTGCGGTGAAGGAACTCAAAGGCAAATGCTCTCTACACTGGTAAGTCCAATGAAGATATCCAAAATATTCATTACCCATTATCACGGCGACCATATTTTAGGCCTTCCGGGATTATTGCAATCCCTAGGTTTGCATGGAAGAGAGGAAAAGCTGACAATATATGGTCCAAGAGGACTTGAAAAGGTTAAAAATGCAATATACAATTTTGGATATAGTAAAATCGAATTTCCAGTAGAGTTCATTGAAATCGATAGCGGAATTGTAGAGGAAACCGAAGAGTATGTCATAAAATCACAAATGGTAAGACACAACGTTCCGAATCTTGCATATTCAATCGAAGAGAAAAAAAGGCCAAGGTTTTTAAGAGAAAAGGCCATTGAGCTTGGCGTTCCCGAAGGCCCATTATTCGGAAAGCTTCACAGAGGAGAGGAAGTGGAAGTTGACGGCAAAATCATAAAACCTGAACAGGTTCTTGGAGATCCTCGAAAAGGAATTAAAATCACATATTCCGGAGATTCAAGACCCTGCGAGGAGATGATTGAGTTTGCAAAGGACAGCACTGTGCTTATCCATGAATCAACATTTTCCAAAGAGGACAATGAAAATGCCGAAGCACATGCACATTCCACATCAGTGGATGCAGCATATATTGCAAAGCAGTCAAACAGCAAAAGATTAATACTGACACATTTAAGTACCAGATATGGTGAAAATTACACTAAAATCATTTTAAATGAAGCCAAGGAGATATTTGAGAATACTGAATTGGCTCATGATTTGGAGACTTTTGAAATAAGATGATACCATGATTTTTCCAACATTTATTGAGAATTTCGCAATTGTTCCCGTTTATATATTAGTTATTATCCTACTGACCGCAATAATAACTAGGATAATTGCATCTTCAATGAATAAAATGAGCAGATTCAAAGAGGATATGACTGCAATCTATCTTATACGTGATATAATCAATTACATAATCTATTTCATTGCATTGATGATTATTCTGCAGATGTTTGGAATCAATCTTGCAGGAACATTATTGAGTTTAGGTATTGTCGGTATTGCAGTGAGTTTTGCTGCAAAGGACATCATATCCAACCTGTTTTCAGGAATGATTTTGATTCTCGGAAAAAGTATCAGGGTAGGAGACACCATTGAGGTTAACGGCGAAAAAGGATATGTTGAAAGGATTTACCTTAGATCAACAGTCATCGTCGATGATTTTGGAGTTAAAATCCATATTCCTAACTCAACATTAACAGATGACCATTATCTGCAGTTCAAATCTCCCGAAAAATATCGGGTCGACACAATTGTAGGATTGCCTTTGGATGTGGATGTTGAGAGATTCAGCAATGAGATTATTGAAAAAATAGAATCTTATGATGAAATTGCTGAAAATCCGAAACCAGAAGTCTTTTCAAAGGAAATAAAATTTGAGGAAGTCAGAGTCAAGGTGTCCTTTTGGGTAAAAAATTTAAACGATAAAGACAAATATAAATTAAAAATCACAAATGATATCAGAAAATGCATAAAAAATATGGGTGAAAATAATGAGTAGTTCAATCCAAGAAGAAATATTGAAACTGAAAGACGAGAAGAACGCTATTATCTTAGCGCACAATTACCAACCTAAAGAAATTCAAGAAATTGCCGATTTCCTAGGAGATTCACTTGAATTATGTATTAAAGCTTCTGAAATTGATGATAAAGATTTAGTTATCTTTTGCGGTGTCGATTTCATGGCTGAAACTGCTTTTATTCTAAATCCTGATAAAAAAATAGTTATTCCAACCTTAGAAGCGGAATGCCCTATGGCACACATGTTGCCTGAAGAGGAACTTTTAAAAGCAAAAGAGGAACATCCTGATGCAGGAGTCATCCTTTATGTGAACAGTATTGCGGAAGCAAAACAGCACGCAGACACATTGTGCACTTCAGCAAATGCAGTTAAAGTTACTGAAAGCCTACCTCATGATAAAATCCTGTTTGGACCTGATAAGAACCTAGGAACCCATGTTGCTGCAAAGCTTGATAAGGAAATCATACCTGTCCCAAAGGACGGACACTGCTATGTCCACAGACTGTTCCATATTGAAGATGTCGAGCTTAAAAGGGAGCAGCATCCTAACGCTGAAATCATTTGCCACCCAGAATGTGACATCAAAGTCCAAAATGCCTGTGATAAGGTAATGTCAACCGGAGGAATGCTAAGATACATTGCCGAAAGTGACCATGATGAATTTGTCATCGGAACCGAAATAGACATGATTACAAGAATAAATTCAGAAGTTCCAGGCAAAAAATTGTATCCTCTACTTGAAGGAGCAATATGCGAAACAATGAAACTGCACACATTGGAAAAAGTAAGGGATTCATTAATTAATGAAGAACCACAAGTCGTGCTTCCAAAAGAAGTGGCAGACAAATCCAGAAAAGCCGTGGAGCACATGCTTGAGGCATCAAAATAGCTAGTTCAACTAGCTTTTAACTTTTTTTATTTTTAAATTGTTTTAAAAATGATATTATCTCAAAACCCATATCAGAATAATCTTCTTCATCATAATAATTTTCAGTTTTAGATGGGAATACAATAACCTTTGAATCATTAATTAAATCTGCTAAAGGGAGAGTATCTTTTTGAGGATTGAAAAACAAATACCCTTCAACACCTAAAATTAATGATTTGGCTTTAACATTATGCAGTTTATCCTCAACATCAAATTTTAGCATGCAATCGTTTCTAGATTTAAAATCATGAATATCTATAAATAATCCATCATCAACATAATCTTCCATCAATGCGTCTATCTCATCATTAGACAGGTTTTCTACAACATTAGTTGGAAAATAACCTGCAAATAACAATCTAAATAACGCAACAGACAACATGGAAAAAGAAGAACTGTAATTATCTGTGTAAAAATCCTCAGAGGATTCAATTATACTTTCAGCACATTTAACAAAAATATAACGATGAGCATATGTTTTAAAAGAGGAATTTAAAACTATAATGAATTCCATGTCATCAGGATATTCGCAAGCCCAGGTAAATACTTCAAATCCACCAAATCCCTCTCCAATCAATCCTAAACAATTTTTAATATTGAATTTTTCGGCCAAAAACTGCCTTTTGAAATTTACACGATCCTTAAAAGTATAACTTGGAAAATTATATTTCAAACCGGTTGTTGATGGAGAACAAGACCCCGGAACTCCCAATGAGAAAATATTAATGAAAAAAAATTCATTCTTATCAAAATCCTGATTTCTAATTAAATCATGGTGTTTGGCTAAAATGGAACGCCCTCCATAAAGGTTGGGGCAATAAACAATTGCATTTACAATGTTTCCATTCTCATCATATTTTGGGATTCCACTGACGCCATATTCAACATTAACGTTTTCAAGTATTTGACCTGACTCGAATTCAAAAGAATCCATAACATAAATGCCACTTTCAACATTAAATTTAGTATAAATAATACCACAACCATTTTAGAATACCAATAACATTTAAAATTAAATATCTGTGTGAAGAAACTGATTATTCCTTAATGTCATTTAAAAATTCATTAAAATCATCCATTAAAGGAGTATAATCCACATAACCACTAGGATCTTTCTGTGATTCATAAAGAAGAATTTTGGAATTTTCAATCAAATCTTCTAAAGGAACAGCATCATGCACAGGAGAAAAATATAAATGATCAGGTGAACTGATAATAAATGCCTTTGCCTTGATGTTTTTCAACTTGTCTTCAACATCATAATCTATTATACAGTCATTCCTGAATTTAAAGTCATAAATATCAGTGAATAAACCTTCATCCACAAAATCATCCATCAAAACATCGATTTCATCATTTGACATTTCCTGAAAGATCTGCTTTGAAAAATGGTTTGAATAAAGCAACCTATAAATGGAAACCATCATACGGGACAAGGTTTCACTGTAAATCTCATTATAAAAATCATCAGTGGATTCAATTATGCTGTCTATAGCTTTAGAGATAACATATCTATATCCATTCGTTTTAAAGGAACTGTCTCCTACAATGAAAAAATCCATTTCATCAGGATATTCGCAGGCCCATGTATAAATTTCATAACCTCCGACTCCACGGCCGGCAAGACCATGAACCCTATCCATATTGAACTTTTCTTTTAGGAATTGCCTTTTAAAATTGACCCTGTCCTTAAGAGTATAACTTGGAAAATTATGTTTAAGTCCTGTTGTTGATGGAGAACATGAATTTGGAAATCCCAAAGATGTAATAGATATAAAACAATAATCATTATAGTCAAAGGGTTCGCCTTCCCCCGTAAGATGATATTCATCCAGATATGAAGAGTAGTTTCCATTGAATTTATGACAATATATGATTGCATTCGTTATTCTACCTTCATCATCATATTTTGGACTACCGTAAACAGAATATTCTACTTCAACATTTTTAAGAACATCCCCATTTTCAAAAGAGAATTCGTCCATAATATGTCGGCCATAACCCAAAATAGACTCATCATCACTAAACATAATTTACCTCTAAATATTCAATTTATTATCTAACATATATAAAATTACCCCATTAAAAAAATAGAGTATAACATTGTTTAAAAAATAGAGCCTAGTTTAATTCATGTGTAAAAAAAATAAAATAATAAATTAAAAATAATGCCAAAAAAAGTCACATGTCTTCTAAAAACCCTGACAGAAATACATTCATTTCAATTTCCTCACGGGCTATGAAGTCATCCAATCTGATTTTGGCCACATCACTTTGAAATGGATATAACTCATCATCAAAATACATCCTCACTTGAAAAACCTCGCCGTTAATGTCAGTTTCCTCAACAAGATTTTCGCTTAGATACTCCATTTGCCCCTCTGACAGACCAGTCACATCATAGACAATGTAGTTTTTATCATCTATTCTCCCATAATCAACAATATTAACTATCATCAAACTGCCCCAGGAAATCTTCCAGTTCATATGAAATGTTTTCAAGCTCGTTAAAGCACAGATGCCCCAATTCAGAGTCCATTATTATCAATTCGGAATCTTCAATCATTTCAGACATCGGGATTGCATCAAGTTCCGGCGGGAAATGCGGATCCTGCTTGCATGCAACAATCAGCACTTTGGATTTGATTTTGTCCAAATCCGCTTCGACATTAAAGTTCATGCTGGCCCCATTGCAGTATTTCAAATCGTAAATGTCACTTTCAATCATTTCATTTCCAAAATCCTCAAATTCAATTGCCAATTCTTCATTGGTTTTTGCCCTTAGGGCCTCTTTTGAAAGACCAAAATTGAATTCGGCGAGACTGGCAATTCTTAAGGTTCTGATTAGAGAATAAGTGAGTTCCCCTTTTGCATAGTCAGGGTCTGATGTGATGATCTCATCGACGAAATTTGATAAAATGAAATCATGTCCTGCAACCTTATAGCTGCTTACGCCGCAAATGATGAAGTCCTGAAAGTCAGGATATTCAATGGCCTGAGTCAGACCGACAAAACCTCCCATTGAATTTCCAATTAATCCCAGTACATGCTCAATTCCAAATTTCTCGGCCAAAAACTGCTTTTGGAAATTCACAACATCTCTCATGGTATATTTTGGGAATTTATTTTTAAGACCTGTCAATGAAGGAGAACATGATCCTGAGGAACCTAAAGCAGTCATGCTGATAAAGAAGTATTTTTCACCGTCAAACGGACAGCCTTCAAAGGTCAACGGCAATATCTTGTTGATTCCCATAAATGAGCCTAAAGAACCTGCACAATAAAGAATTGCATTTTTAATCAAACCGTTTTCATCATATTTTGGAGTCCCATAAGTCATATATTCGACTTTAACGTCCTTCAGCACTTCACCATTTTCAAATTCAAATGAATCCATTACAAATTCTTTCCTTTCACCTTCAAAAAATTCCTCATCGAAAATATGAATTCCCCCATATAATCCTAATAACTAATCTAAAAAACAAATTATTTAAATTAAACTAAACAATGTTATTGTGATGAAATATAAAATTTTAGAAAAACCTAGTTGTGATGAGGCTTACGATTTGGTTCATGAAGCCTTAAGAAAAAAGGCAACAATACTCGTTTTTGCCTGCTGCAAAGTCAACTATGAAGGCCGTGCCATAAGCGAACTCAACTGGGGAGAAAGAATCATAATGATAAAGCCGGATGGATCATTTTTAATCCACCAAGAAAAGAAAGTGGAACCCGTCAACTGGCAGCCACCTAAATCACGAACAAGGACCTACATCAAAAACGACAATCTCTTTTTAGAAAGTCACAGAAGGACTCCCAAGGAATTGCTAACTGTCGAGATTAAAAAAATCCAGTTCATCAATTTTGCCAATATCGAGGACTTTGAAGAGCTTGAACAGGCAGGATATGAAAAGGACATGGGTGACATGATAATGGACAAGCCACACCTGATTGAAGAAGGATTTACACCAACTGCAAGAGAATACAGTGTGGAGCATGGCTTCATTGACATTTTAGGAAAGGACAGTGACAATAACTTAATGATATTGGAGTTAAAAGCACGTAAGGCAGGCGTCAATGCAGTGAAACAATTGAAAAGATATATCATGGACTTTGAAAATACTGAAAATGATTACCTGAAAGACTGCAAGGCCCAAAAGAAAAAGATAAGAGGCCTTCTTGTTGCACCATCACTCATGGACGATGCTAAAGAGATGATTAACGAGGAAGGCATTGAATTTGTTGCAATAGAACCTCCTCGAGAGTTAAAAAGAGATAAAAAAGTAACATTAGATGCATTCTAATCCAATGCATCCTCAATTTTTTTCAATTCCTGTTCATAGAATTTCTCAGTGAATTCATTGGCAGGAGTGGAAGTTGTAACATGGCACTCCTTTTGCAATTTGTAGATAAGATATTCTTCGCCGTCGAGAGGCAATGTGCCCTCGCTTATGACTTCAAGACCATCTAATTCTGAGGCAATATTGTCAAATTCAGTTTGCTCCAATTCAATGACCTCATCCAATTCCATATCCTGAACTTTGGGATTCAACTGCATTGCAATGGCTACAAATCCATTTACCTTTTTATCGGAAATTGAAAATTCAGAATTTCTTATTTCCTCCATGGATGATTTGACATGTTTTAAAGTATTTTTTGTAACCGGAATTTCATTGGAAAGTCCAATCTGGTTAATTTCATAGTTGTTTTTCCAATTGCCTATCTTATAAACCGCATAATTTATATCATCAACATCAATAATTTTATTATCTTCCATGTTATCACACAGGTATAAATATATTTTTATAATAATAAAAACATTATTATAAATATACATTAATTTTAATTATGTAAATTTCAATGGAGGTTAATCTGTGAAAAAATGTCCTGAATGTGGAAATCCTAGCTATGACGGTGCTCCAGTTTGTGGAAATTGCGGATATGTATTCCCAAAATCAAAACCTGTTGTTCAAAAGAGAAAAAGCATCTTTGAACAGAATCCTGAACAAATACCAAAAGAAAAACCAAAAGCAAACAAACCTTCCAATGAACCAAGTGTTATTGACATTATCAAAGAGAAAAAACTTCTTATTGGAGCGATATTGCTTGTAACTTTAATTGTAATCTGTGGTATTTTCATTACTGGGTCACACAATAACGACAGTAGCTCCGCAATCCAAACCGGAGATTTAGTTGAATACAGCGCAGGTAATTTCTCATTTAACTACCCTTCAAGTTGGGAACAAGTAAATTTAACTGATGAAGACCGCGAAAATGCCATATTTTTCGAAACTGAAGATAATGTAACCGTTGAGCATTATAATGTCACAAGTGAAGCCCTTTCACTAAAAGAAATAAATCAGGAAAGAATCGGATCTGCAGTTTATAATGGAGATTCAATTGAACTTTTAGAAACTATTTCAATAAATGACGTAAATGCTTCAAACGTTATTATGGAAAGCGTTAATGGTGGATATGTCAGATATGTTTCAATGCTTGAAAATGGAGAATTATACGTTTTCAAAGTTACCGGAGATTCTATTGACTCCGTCACATCAGATTCCATCAACAGTATGATAAATTCCACCGTAATATAAGTATGATTTACATCATACTTTTTCTATTTTTTTAAGTGTTAAAATGACTTCTGTTAAACTTGCTCTTTGTCAAATGAATGTTATTGATGACAAAAAAGAAAATCTAAAGACTGCCAGGTCAATGATAACCCAAAGCGTTAGCGAACATGCTGATTTTATAGTTTTGCCAGAGATGTTCAACTGTCCGTATTCCAATGACAAATTCATAGAATATGCAGAAAGCGAGGAAAATAGTCCTACATTGGAGGAGATATCATCACTTGCCAGTGCCAATAATGTATATATCTTAGCGGGTTCAATTCCCGAAAAAGAAGATAATAAGTTATACAACACATCATATCTCTTCAATCGAGAGGGTGAAATTATAGCCAAGCACAGAAAAATGCACCTTTTCGACATTGACGTTAAAGACAAAATTACTTTTAAGGAATCTGACGTTCTGACTGCCGGAGACGAATTCACAATTGCCAAAACGGAATTTGGAAAAATCGGCATTGGAATATGCTATGACATCCGCTTTCCGGAACTTGCAAGAATAATGGTTGAAGAGGGAGCATTAGTCCTGTTTTATCCGGGAGCATTCAACATGACAACCGGCCCTGCACACTGGGAGCTGCTATTCCGGTCACGGGCACTGGATAACCAGGTGTTTTGCGTAGGAGTTGCTCCTGCACTGAATGAAGATGCAAGTTATCACAGTTACGGCAATTCAATCATTGCAAACCCCTGGGGAGAAGTAATTGCCCAAGCCGGTGAAAAAGAAGAGTTAATTATATCTGAAATAAATTTAGATGAAATAAAAAAAATAAGAGAAGAGCTTCCTCTTTTAAAAAATAAAAGAGAAGATCTCTACGAAGTTATCAAAAAATAACTATTTTAATTTAGCCAATCTTTTTGTGAAGTAATCAACTTTTTTAGTGCCGTCAAACACTTCAATGGCTGTTTCTATGACCCGGACCTCATTGTCATAGTCATTTGCTTTTCTGTAAAGAACACATAATCTTTTATATGGAGCGTCCTTAGCCTGTTTTGCTTCGACATATCTTTCGTATTCCTTAATAGCTTTTTGAGGATTGGTTTTTTCCATTTCCTTAATTGTGCTCATAGGAATGACTTTGACAACTGATTCTCCTGAAGCTTTAGCCTTTTGTCTTTTTTGTGCTTTTTTAATGGCCTTGTTACAGGATTTCTTGAAGTCCTTATCGTCTTCACCTTTTCTTGCCTTTTTAATCAAATCAATTGCATCATCAGTTGCAAGGTCACCCAAAGCCTGAATTGCAGCGAGTTTCACACCCCAGTCCTCATCCTCAAGACATTTTGCAATTGTATCCAATTCCTCATCGGCCTGAAGTTCTCCAAGGGATCTTACTGCAACCTTTCTGACTCCAAAGTCATCGTCATCAGTCGCTTCAACGAAATAGGGAATGACTTTCTCATCTTCAGTTTCTTTAAGTGCAAATGCAAGGAAACGTTTATCCTTACCTTCAGCATTTGTAAACTCTTCAATTAATCTATCGACAGCAACATCACCCATGCTTCCTAAAATCTCCGCCGCTTTAAACCTTACCTGTGCATTTTCATCGGTAGTGGCTTTTATTAAAGGCTCAATTGCCTCCTCATCAGTGATTCCAACCAATGATTCAATAGCTTCTTTTCTAACTTTAACATCATCATTTGATAAATTGTTAATAGCTTCATCAAAACTTAAATTAGTCATGATAATAAGTTAGATTTCAAATTATATAAATATTCAAATTGACATTAACGACTGCAAATTGTGAATTTGAACCAAAAAATAAATGATGATATATATCCCCATACAAAAACAGACACCAAAACCGAAAACATCAATGGTAATGTGAAAGACAATCAATCAAATGAAAAGAAAACAAAAAAAAAGTAAAAAAAATAAGAGAAAGATTTTCTTATTTAAATTGCAGTCCATCCACCGTCAATACAGATTAATTGACCTGTACAGAAGCTGGATGCATCAGATGCAAGGTAAATTGCAATACCGTCCAATTCACCAGGTTGACCTAAACGGCCAGCAGGACAGTATGCAGCAATAAGGTCCATGAATCCTTCCATTTCAATGGAATCTACAGTCAATTCTGTTTCAAATACTGCAGGACCAATTGCGTTTACAGTAATGTTGTATTTTGCCCATTCAACAGCCAAGTTTTTGGTTAAGTTCATTACTCCACCTTTAGCTGAGGAGTATGCACTAATTC
>NZ_CAMVPN010000017.1 GCF_947169325.1 uncultured Methanobrevibacter sp.
ATTTTACCATGCAATAAATATTAAATATAGAAATTAATTAGTGGACAGTCCCTTTATTCATTTTTTTTCACCAAAAAATTTCAACAATTTTCATTGTCAATTGGGATTTTTGTTTAAATTTGATTAAATATTTTACTTTTTAAGTGTTAATGCGGATTGGCATGTGATGTTCCAATTTTTTACTCAAAAATCATTCGCCAGATAAATGCCCTCCGTATCTTTGTATTAGAAATATTCGTATAAAAATTGCTCCCACTACGTAAAATTGCCCTGAAAGCAAAGAAAAAGATATTTAAACAATTAACACTAAATTACTATTAAAATTTCAATAATATTAACTTCAAGGCATAGACTTGGGTATTAAAACTAGTCAAACGATATTATTTATATGTCTAGTTCCATATAGTATATTGTAAAATTAGTTTTTTCAAAGTTTAAAACTGTAATGGGGTTTTGAAATGAATGAAAATATAATATACGACTCTGAAAAATTCAAATCAATGATACACTACATAATTAGTAGATGTCAATCAAAAGATAATTTTGCTAGAGTTGTTTTATATAAATTATTGTATTTCTCTGATTTTGATTTTTATGAGAAATATGAAAAACCAATTAGTGGAGAAACTTATATTAGAAAACAAATGGGACCCGTTCCTTCACACTTTTTTGAGGCTATTAATGATTTAGTTGATGAAGGTAAAATAGATGAGAGTTCTGAACGGGTTATAAATTATTTAAAATATAAATATTCTTCATTAATCGATCCTGATATCAGTTTGTTGTCGATTGATGAGATTCAAGTAATTGATGATACAATCAATAAGCTTTCTCATTTTTACTCTGAAGAAATAAGTCAATATTCTCACGGTGATATTCCTTGGAGATTAGCAAAAGATGGTGAAATATTAAATTACGAAGCCGTTTTTTATAGAGACCCAGAATATTCTGTGAGGGAGTATGATGACTGAGTACAAGGGTTATACATTTGAATATCCTCATAAATTTAAAAAAGAATTTAAAAAAACTTTCAATAAGCACCATGCCCTACAATTAAAGTGATTTCAAACTGTTGTATGATATTTTAATCCAACATCTATTGGAATCTGATAAATTTGAGTCACATGTTTGCATGCGCATTGCGGGTTTAGAAAATTATGTGACTGTACCAGCATTTATAATTAAGAAATTCCGTTGTGAAGGAATAAACAAGGGTGTAAATTCTGGTTTTAGAATAACTTTCTTGTTTGATAAAGAAGAAAGTAAATTTATTTTTGTTGAATTATTCCATAAGAACAAAAAGAAAATTCCTGATAAAAAAAGGATAAATGAATTATTTGTAAAAGAAATTGAAATTGATGATGAACTGTATGATTATGAAGAAGAATATTTAAATTCATGTCAATGATAAATGATATTGGCCAAATTCTCATTTTATTTGTTTGGTTTAGGATATACAATCAAATCAAACACATTCTCGGAAATCATATATTCGTTTGCTACTTCCCTTTCCAAAACTCGAGTGTTAATGTCGGAACCGGGAGATGCCTCCAAACGAATTTTTATAATTTCTGAAGTAATTTCAATCTGACCCTCAATCGATGCTGATGACATTTGCCTGTTCTGCAATTTGAACTTTTTTGATGCCATAATCATTTCAACTGCAATCGGGTGGCCGCATGAGTCAAAATCGATATTGAAGCCGGCTTCTATCTCAACGGTCTGGCCATATCTGTAGTGGGCCTTGCTGTAGATATGAATCAGATCGAAAGCGGAATCGTAAATCCCTTCAAGTTCGACCCTACTGTTGGCTGGCGTGTTAAGGCTACTGTTTTTGTATGAAGCGGATATCAGAATAATGTTTTTAAGGTTAAAATGAGTGATGATGACCTTCAATTCAGCTGAATCTTTCAAAAGGTATTGCAGTTCAAATCTGTGGTCATTAATTTTAGTGATTTTATTTGGAATTTCGTTTTCAAGCAAATCTGTAACGCAGGTCTCGGGAATGTTTCTCTTTTCAATCTGTTCCAGGTAATGTTCAGTGTAGCCTATTCTCATAGGGTCCTCTTTGAGGTGATTCAGGATATTTTTCACGTTGTCAATGTCATTTGCCATGCCGTCACTTCCATTAAAAATCTGTGGTTATACTTTAATTTACAAATAAATAAATCTTTCATTTTTAAAAAATCAATAATGATTTGTAAGTGTATTATTTTAAATATAAATCAATTTAATTGGGTTGATGCAATATTGTATTGTTATTGTAAATTTTTGATGGGTGCTGGGACTGTGAAAATTTGGGCTGCGAAATCTTAAAAGAAGCATTTCTGTCGTGGGTTAATCTGGAGATTTCTATTTTGGCGAATTATGCTGAAATTCCTATTATTGCTCTTAAAAATTCAATGTTTTCAATAAATTATTATATCTGGAATATTAAAAATTAGAGTATATAACAATCTGTTCAAAGTAAAACGCCAGTACGAAAAATAACAACTGCAAAAAACACTGAACGCAAAACAAAGGTGGAATTCATGATTGATTTTTTAGGCATACTGGTTGGAATTGACGATTTCATGTACTGTCCGGTACTTATCATCGTCATGGCAATGGCGGGATTGTATTTTACATTAAAGACAAGGGGAGTTCAAATCAGATTGCTTCCAGAATCAGTGAGGCTCATACTGGAGCCTAAGGCTGATGACAATTCGGTATCTTCCTTGCAGGCAATGCTTGTATCCACCGCTTCAAGGGTGGGAACAGGAAACATCATCGGTGTTTCAACGGCGTTATGCCTTGGAGGGCCTGGTGCATGCTTCTGGATGTGGCTCATGTGCATCATCGGTGCATCTTCAGCATTCATCGAAAGTACACTTGCTCAGATTTACAAAAGAAAGGATGAAAACGGTCAATTCTTTGGAGGTCCAGCTTATTATATCGAAAGGGGACTTCACGATCACAAACTGGCGATCCTTTTCTGCATATGCCTGATTTCAACATATGCGGTGGGATTCAACCTCCTCTGCTCATATAATCTCCAGTCAACATTCATCGATTACTCATTCTACAATCCGACATGGACTTCCGTCATTGTAGGGGCATTTCTTGCAATCATAACTGGTTACTGCCTTTTGGGCGGTGGAAAAAGGATTGTCAAGGTTACAAGCACTGTAGTTCCTCTCATGGGATTCTCATATGTAATATTGGCGTTGATTGTAATACTTTTCAACTATCAAAACATTCCTGCAATGTTTCTTCTGATATTCCAGGATGCCTTTGACTTCCAATCCATAGCAGGGGGAATTTTAGGCTCATGTCTAGTATATGGAATCAAGCGGGGACTCTTTTCAAACGAGGCCGGTGTGGGTTCCGCTCCGAACGCATCAGCATCAGCTATGGTGTCACACCCTGCAAAGCAGGGACTTGTTCAGACATTGTCAGTATACATTGACACTCTGCTTTTATGTACGGCTACTGCCTTGATGTGTCTTTCAACAGGGGTTGCAAGGGATGCTGCGGTTTCAGGAGCGCCATATGTGCAGAATGCCATTTCAACAGTCTTCGGCCAGGCAGGACCAATTTTCATCACGGTAGCTATGGTTCTCTTTGCATTTACAACACTTCTTGGAAACCTCTATTACGTGGACAACGCGCTGATTTTCATGAACGGCAAGAAAAAGCCTTCCAAAAGTTTCATGGACATATTCTACATCGCTGCTACAGTAGTCATTTTTGTGGGAGCCATCATTCCTATGGATGCGGCATGGGCTGTGGCGGACATCACAATGGGGCTCATGACTCTGATTAATCTTCCGACATGTATGGTTATGGGAAAAACGGCCTTAAGATGCCTTAAGGATTACGAGGCTCAAAAGAAACAGGGAATCGACCCGGTTTTCAAGGCAAGTTCGATAGGCCTCGACGAAGCCGAAATTGACTTCTGGAAATGAATTGTCATTTCCACTCCTTCAATTGAAAATGGTTATATAATCCCTAAAACAAAATATCTATAGAAAATACTTATTTTTAAGGTGAACTGTCGTGCAGATAAGGGATGCAAATCAACTTCTTGATTTAGATGAAAACGAGTTTATTGGGGAGCTTCCAACACTTACGGACTCACAGATTAATTTCACCGGCAAAAACAACATTCTAATCTGTGAAGAGGGAGTGCACCTGTGGAACTCCAGAATTGATTTCAACATGGACAACTCCGTTCTATACCTTTCAAGCAACTCCCATGACTATTCGGTCAACATCTCCCTTCACAAGAACAACGTATGCTTCATCGGAAAGGACAACTTCTTCAACGGAAGAACCAGCTTTGTTCTATCAGAAGCCAAAAACATCGTTCTGGGCAATGGATGCTTCATATCATACAATGTTATTTTCAGAACATCCGATGGGCACTGCATATATCATGAGGATTCAAAGGAACGCCTCAACTACGCAAGAAGCATCTATGTGGGTGACCATGTCTGGTTCGGCCAGAACGCAATGATCTTCAAGGGATCAAAAATAGGTTCAGGAGCAATCATCGGTGCTGGAAGCATAGTTTCAAACAAGACAGTCCGCTCAAACACTACCTCAGGCGGAGCGCCGCTTCGAATCATTCATGAAAAGACTTTCTGGACGCCCCATTCCAATCTTGGATGGGGAGAGGAGGAAATCGCAAAGATGTCAAAGTCCGATTCAGACCTATTCGTTTACAGCATTGAAGATGACACTTTGAATTTCGATGACATAGAATCTGATTTGAACGGCTTTAGCGATCCTGATGATATAGTTGACTATATATGGTCCACCTTTTTGGTTTCAGGCAAAAACAGGTTTGCCGTAAGATGATTTCACATTAACATTCCACTTTCCAAATCCCAACCGTTAATGTGGTTTTAGATTAGATGCTCCAGGCTGTTGTCATTCAGAAATATGTCCAAGTCATTGCCGTGTAATCCGTAATAGTACCATAGCACTATTCTTGGAT
Organism: uncultured Methanobrevibacter sp.; assembly: GCF_947169325.1. Classification (GTDB taxonomy): domain Archaea; phylum Methanobacteriota; class Methanobacteria; order Methanobacteriales; family Methanobacteriaceae; genus Methanocatella. The sequence goes on from NZ_CAMVPN010000017.1 coordinate 4,982, forward strand.
AAATCTCACGTAATCCTCCGAAATAGCTTGCATCATTGACCGAGAAATATTTTTCAATGTATTCCTCTTCGCCGTTGAAGTAATCGATTCCAACTATCAAATCTCCGAATTCACCATATTTATGCACGAATGCCAGTACCTTGTTGGTTTCCACATTTGTTTCCTCGCTGTATGGCAGTATCTCATCGATGGTGCACATGCTGGTTGGATTTCTGCGGTAGAACTCACGACGTTTTTCTCTAAACATTTGGGAGTTTTCAAGGAGATTTTCGAGAAAATCTTTTGGAATTGCTTCACTATCAAAATCAGCTAATTTTTCCACTAATCCATTATGGTTGTCTTCAATTCGTTTTTTATTGTATATTATAAATTTATGTGTGTATTTTGCTTTCATATTTTTTATTTTCAATTATTTTAGCTTATAAAGCTTTTTTAACATGAATTTTTTAATCCAATTTGGGGATTTAATGCATATCATATATGTCCTGTTTGCTGCTTTTCATCAATGATGTCATGTTTAATTGAAGAGATGATAGATATGGCAAAAACTTTGCCGGCTTCTGTCAATCTGCTTTGCTGATGTGTCAATCTCTGCGGTTTTTTCAATGAAGGATAAATCGAAAAATGAAATTTTCACACATTTTCAAAAAATCCGATAAACTGAAATTAATTCAGGTTTTGGTATAGATTGGCTAGAATCATTAACTTCGATTATCTCGCAATATCTAGAATATGAAAGAATCGATTGATATTATTGACATTTTGTAATATAACTTCATGTTTAATCAATCGTTTATTGAAGCATTTCGCCAGGAAAATTTGTCCGACAAATGGAAAAATTGAAAAATCGGTTAAAGGACTTACTGGCATTTGAATTTCCAGTGGGATTTGCAGAAGCTATTGTGAAAGCTGTATCTGACTTTAACATAACATTTGTGCATAACTTCAATGTTAATGTCCATTAAATGTAAATCATCTCTATTTTCTAAAAAGCTTTCAATTCGTGTGCATTGTGCCATTATTGTTGTTTTGATAATAATGATGGCATTGTTTAAATAATATACCTATCTTATATATAGTATAGGAGGAATTAAATTTGGCTTTTAAGTTTTCAGTTGTAATGGCAGTTTTCAACAAGCAGGATTATATTGCCGAAGCAATTGACTCAATCATTAACCAGAGTCTTGATTTCAGGAAAAATATCCAGATGGTCATCGTTAATGATAAAAGCACAGATAATACTCTGGAAATTCTGGAGAAATACCAAAGCGATTATCCGGACAATATCGTCCTGATTAGCAATGAAAAGAATATGGGTCCTGCATATTCAAGAAATGTTGGTCTTGAGCATGCAGATGGTGAATTCATCAATTTCCTCGACTCGGACGATACAATTTCAGAATATGCATTCAAGCATGCAGACTATTTTTTAAGGAATCATGAGGAGATTGACATGGTCTCCATTCCAATCTATTACTTCGGGGTCAAAAGGGGTCCCCACAACCTGAATTTCAAATTCAAAACAGATCAGGTAATCGACCTTGAAAAGCATCCAGCATACATTCAGCTTTCAGGCCCCTCATCATTCATAAGGGCCAAAACAATAAAAAACTACAGCTTCAACAATAACCTGAGGGTTTCAGAGGATGCTCTTCTGATAAACCAGATGCTTTTGAAAAATCCTAAAATCGGATTTCTCTCAACTGACGCATACAACTACAGAAAGGACGGAACGCAAAACTCATTGATTACCTCTTCGGCAAATACCCGTACATATTTTACAACAAGGATTGACGAGTACTTCTTCAAGCTGATAGATTATGCCGAAAAGGACGGAAAGGTTCCAAAGTTCATCCAATATGTTCTCATGTATGACCTTCAGTGGATTGTGGAAATCAGGAAAATCGACAATCTGCTTGACGAGGCAGAAATCCGCAAGCTTTATGAAAATATCCTTGAGATATTGACTTATATTGATGAGGATGTCATCTTAAACCAGCTTTCAATTCCGGCTCACCTGAAGGCACATGTGATTCTGATGAAGAGGTACGGCTGGAGCTATCTTGACAACAAGGCTGACGTCAATGACAACTTCAAGCTGAACTCAATTTTCATAGACAATTTCGCATTCAAAAACGACCATGAGGTTGAAATTTCAGGAATTCTTACAAACTTCACAAAAGATACAAAAATCACTGCTGTCATCGACGGCGAGGAGGTTGAAACAACTCCTGTAAGCTATCCTCAGCGTGACAACTATTCCTTAAGCTTCAACTATGCTTACAACCACTGCTTCAAGGTCACACTTAAATTCAAGGAAAACTCAAAAATAACCTTCAAAAGCCAGAATGCAGACTTGAACATCGAGTACAATCACACTTCAAGGCTGAATGATGTTTCACACTACAAGCTTTCAAAGAATCATCTTGCAATCGACAACGGAAATGAAATCCAGATTATCAAAAAGACTGTTTCAAAGACACTGTCCCTTGAGCTCAACAACATAAGAAACATGTTCGCCAACCGTTCACAGGGATGGAGAACAGGAATTTTCCTAAGGGCATTGAACATTATGCACTATCCTTTCTTCAGGCGAAAGCATATCTGGCTTTTCATGGACCTGCCCCAGGTTGCAGGAGACAATTCGCTTGAGCTTTTCAGGTATGCGACTTCCCAAAAATCTGACATCAAATGCTATTTTGTACTTGACAAGGCTCTTGAAAGCGATTATGATTATCTTGTGGCATCCAAAATCCACAAATTGAGAAGGTTTTTGGGAATGGGAAAGGAAAGCGACCACTACAAGGACATAAAGAAAATAGGAAATGTCTTGCCTTACCGTTCACTTAAGCACAGGCTCTACACGATGGCCTGCGAGTTCTTAATCACATCCCATCCCGATAATACGCTGATCTATCCGTTCTGGGGAAACTACCCTCACCTGGCAGGGCTTACGAAATCAAAAACAGTGTTCCTGCAGCACGGGGTTACAAAGGACAATGTGGCCGAATGGCTCAATGACTTTGACAAACCTCTGGCGATGCTTGTAACCGTATCTGACAGGGAAAAGGATTCCTTCAAAAATCCGGACTACGGATACTCACAGGACATAATAAAAACGTTGGGCTTTCCCAGATTCGACAGGCTTGAAAACAATCCGAAAAAGGAGATAGTCATAATGCCTTCATGGAGAAGGTATCTTGACCAGTTGTCAGCCTCAGATTTCGTCAAAAGCAACTTCTATAAGGTTTTCAATGAGCTGATAACCGATGACGAGCTCATATCCTGCCTTAAAAAGGAGGGATACAAGGTAATCTTCAAGCCTCACAGAAACCTCCACAAGTTCATAAATACGTTCACCACACATCCGGACGTTACATTTGACCTCAATCTTGAAAACTACACCGAGACATTCAACACTGCAAGCCTGATTGTCACGGACTACTCTTCAATCGCATTCGATTTTGCATATCTCAAAAAGCCGCTGATCTACTATCAGTTCGACAACAACTATCACTTTGACGTCGACAGTGCCTACTTCAAGTATGAACGGGACGGTTTCGGACCGGTTGCAAGGACACATGAGGAAATCAGACGTGACATACTAAACATAGTTGAAAACGGCTGTAGGATGGATGACGTCTACCAGAAAAGGGTTGACGAATTCTTCAAGTACCGTGACAGGAACAATTCAAAAAGGGTCTATGAGGAGATTCTCAGACTGGACAACTATTACTAGCACTACTTTTTTATATTCTTTAAAACATAACTTCCATCATGGAACTCATGGACGTAATGTATAAGCGAAGAAGCTCAAGGAAATTCACCGACGAAGCCATCACAAAAGAGGAACTTGACAAGATACTCAAGGCAGCACTTTTGGCACCGACCAGCATGAACAGAAAGCCATGCAATTTCCTAGTCGTTGAAAGAAAAGAAACATTGAAGGAACTTGCAGGTGCCAAAAATCATGGTGCCGAACTTCTGGCAGGGGCAGACAAGGCAATAGTCGTTCTTGCAGACACATTCGTTGCTGACACATGGTGTGAGGATTCCTCAATTGCGCTTACATACATGCATCTCATGGCAACAGATTTGGGGCTTGGCAGCTGCTGGGTTCAAATCCACTTGAGGGACAAGGACGGCACAGACGCTGAAGAGGTCGTAAGGGAAATCGTCGGTGTGGATGACCATTACAGGATCGTTGGAATCATGGCTTTGGGTAGCATCGAAAAGCAGCCTGAGCCTCACACTCCTGATGATCTGGACAAATCCAAGATACACTTTCTGGTTTAGAAGTCTTTTGTAATGTCTGCTCCAGTCATTTTCAGTATTTTAATTTGTTGGCTTTCAGGTCAATTTTACATGGTGAATGCAATTTTAAACTACTTTTAACCCTTACATAGTGACAAAATCTTTAAATATATTCCAAATTAAAATTAGTTCAAGGAGTGTTAATTATGCACGTAAAAGACGTATTGGATGATTTAGGAATAAGGGTAAAGTTGCCTCAGCACTGGTTTTCAACAGATGTTGGAGCAGAATTTGAGGAACCGAAATTGGTACGGAATGATGAAATCATAAAAATCGAAGCCGAAAGCGGAGATAAAAAGAAGGTCATAGTCATTGACGTCAATGACGGAATGAGCGTTGTGACAGTATTTCCGGACAAGAAGGTCATCGGAGTCAAGTACCTTGACAACAAGGACGATTTCGAATACATCGGAAAGCCTTCAGAGCTTTACTTCTAAACGCTTTTTGATTACTAAAACAATCACTCCACTTATTATTCCTACTGTGGCACCAGTAATGACGTCCAGAGGATAGTGGACTCCCACATAGATTCTTGAAAAGCCGATTAGAAATGCAAACAAAATCAATAACCCGCAAATGAGCTTATGCTTTCTGAGTTTCCAGACAAGGACGGTAACCACGGAAAGTGTTGATGATGTGTGTCCTGAAGGAAATGAATTGGGCTCTGTAGGAATCACCAATTGGCGAACGTTTGCCAATACGGTAAACGGTCGAGGGGAGTGGAAGCAAAGTTTGAGACATCCCGCAATTATGCCTGATAGGATAAGGGCAAACAGGCACAGCTTAGCTATCTCAAGGCATTTTTCCCTTTTGAGATATTTGGATGCTATCACTGCCAGAATGCACAGTGCCAAAAGTGTCAGAAAGCCTCCGGCATTGCTTAAGGTGGGCATCACTGCATCAAAAAAGGGATTCTGCAGGCTGTTGTTTATAAAATAGAATGCATTGACATTAACGTTCATCATTTATGCTTTGTTTTTCAAAGTTATAATCTTTTTAGTTTAAAATTACAAAATGCTTAAATATTTCTAAAATATATTTTAAATTATACTATTTAATAGGAGGATTAAATCATGGCTGATAAAAAAGCTCCTGCAGATGGTTGGCCAGTAATCAGTGGGGATTACATTGTAGGGGACCCTGAAAGTCCGGTTGCAGTAACAACCCTTGCTTCTCACATCGAAGCGGAATTATCCGGTGCAGCTATAGCAGGACCATGCAAAACCGAAAACCTAGGTATAGAAAAAGTAGTCGCAAACATCATCTCAAATCCGAACATCCGTTTCCTGATTGTTACAGGTGCTGAAGTGCAGGGCCACATTACCGGTCAGAGCATCAAGGCACTGTATGAAAACGGTGCAGACCCTGACAAGAAGAAGATCATCGGAGCTACCGGTGCGATTCCTTTCGTTGAAAACGTTCCTTTGGATGGAATCGAGAGGTTCCAGAACCAGCTTGAAATCATTGACCTAATCGATACTGAGGACACAGGTGCAATCAATGCTAAAATCAAGGAATGCGTTGAAAAGGATCCAGGTGCAGTCGAAGGCGAACCTATTGTAATGGAAGTCGATGAGGAAAACCAGAAGATGGTTATTGTCGACAAGAAGAAAGAAACAAAAAATGATGAAGCTGAAGAGTAATTCTTTGGCTTGTTTTTCTATTTTTTTAAAATCCACCGTAACCATGCCATCTTTAACGTTTAGTGTGCCTAATCTCATTTTTTATTTTTCACATTGGTGAGTCTGTGCATCTGCACTTTTGTGACTTTTCTTAAAAAATGCAAAAAGTTTATATATAATTTGGTTCATATAGTTACTTGCAGTAGTAATATGTTGTATTTTCCAAAAAAAATTCTCTGAAAATCCGAAAGTTTTATATACTATTTAATACAACTTATTATTACAAATTGTAATTTTCTTAAAAAATGCAATTGGTTTAGAAATTTTATTTCTAAAAAAGACAGTCGAATGCCACCACAGTAACGTGGAATATTAAAAATAGTAGGACGTGATAAATATGAGCAACCATTCATCAATCAACTGGAGCGACAAAGTTAAAAGCCTGGACGAGACCATCAGGCAGGAAATTGGAATAGAAGGAGAAAGCGAGGCAAAGCATATCCTGATTAAGGTTCAAACAAAATCCTCAGAACCTATCGAACCTGCATTCATTGTAGGTGAAGACGAAACATTCCTGGATTTGTTTGTGCTCTCCCCACAGGGACCTGGCATAACCTCAACAGCTGTCCTCAAGGACAACATCCAAAGCGTTGGAGTCATCGGAGGAGTCTCAGCTGAAAAGGTTGAAGTGTCAGATGTGCAGGAAACCCCGCTTCTTGACGATGTAGGTGGACTGTATCAGTAAGAGGTTAAAATGAGACGCCACCACAAGAACAACAAGTATTATGAGAGAGAATTGCTATTGAACAGAAAAATAAAGGAGTTTCAAAATAAGTATTACAGCCTTAATCTCGAATCATCACCAGACTACCGAGAGATGGACAGGCTTCGAAGGGAGATAAAACACCTTCTCTCCATTCAGGAGCTTCAGGTATGGCAAAAGTCATACAACCGCAAACATGCTTATTTCAGCCAACTCGCCTTGTTCAAATCCATGTATATGCTGTGGAAAAGGGCAACCTTTTTCACATATATCGAAGAGTACCATGACGTGCCCCACCACATTTCCATGTGGGCAAGGCACATCGGTGCAAATCAGGTTCCGACAGAGGTGTTCGGAACCTAAAAACCAAATTTAGAGGCCTAACATGAACAAAGTAAAACTAAAAGACATCGCCGATGTGCTGACCGGAATGTCTTACAGAAGATACCTCTCCGAAGCAGGTGAGGAATGTGAAGTGATAGTTCAGAGATCCATCCAGAAGGACGGGGTCCTGAAGGATTTCGAGAAAATAAGACTTGCTGCCGGAAGCATAAAACCACACCATCTAACCAATCCAGGCGACATACTGATGAAAATGCCCTATCCGTATGACGTTGTTTGTGTAGGCCAGCCAGGTCTCGTCATAAGTGACCGAATCGCCATCATCCGCTTAAGGGAAGGTTTCGACCCTTCCTTTATAGCCCACCTTTTGACAAACGCCCATGTCAAAAAACAGCTCTATGAATTCGAAAGTTCAGAGAGAATTCCGCACATCTCCATAAGGCAGATCAAGGAGCTCAAGCTGATTGTTCCGGACTATGAAACACAGGTGAAACACGGCAGGCTTCTCGATACAATAAACGAAAAGATAGCTGAGGACATGAAACTTGTTGAATATGACCAGAACCTCAAGGAAGGAATCCTAAACAAGCTATGGGGGGATTATTAGATGAACAGAAAAAAACCTTCCAACAACTTCAGATTGCTTCGCTCAATCAGCTCCAAAATGCGACAGATGGACCCGTCTATAGAAGTGCGCTACCTCATAATATACTCATTTTTATTCAAGTACTGCTCAGATAAGCTCAAATGCCACATTTCAACCTTCTGCCGCCAAAAGTCAATTACATTAAATGAGGCATACGGCAATGAAATAGTAATGGAGCATCTCAAAAAGGAAGCATTGGATGAGCTTGGATTTTTCATCGACAGGCCTGATTTCTTCATCGATAATGTCGTCGAAGAGCATTATCATGACCGCTTTTTCATGCATCCTTTCTATTCAGCATTCCGTAACCATATCGAGTTTGGGGAGGATTCAAAGTATGGGGAATACTTCAGCTTCATATTCTCCGAGTGCGACCATGTCATCAACTTCAACAAGTTCGAATTCACAAATCCCAATCATCTAATCGTAAAGGAAATCATATTTGCAATCTCAAAGCTAAACATTTCCGAAAAGGATTTCCCATTCGAGAAGGTCTTTGACAGGGTATGCCAGTCCAAGCTGATTGATGTCGACCACGATCCTGATTATCTCAACTTTTTAATATCATCAATCGTATCATCAAGGGTTAAAAATCCTGTTGATGTCTTCAATCCGTTTTTAAACGACGCATCACTTTTAATCAACCTCTATTCTGACTGCGAGTTCCCATGGAAAAACACCTACGCCAAGGCCCAGGATGAGTTCAGCTACTGCTGCAGTCTGATAAAGCTTCTGGTATATGGCTTTGATTTGAACCACGTTTGCTCCGAGTTCGGAAGTCCTTTTGAGCCTCTTGAGGACTTGTCACTCAAGTTTGACGTAATCATGTCAAGATTTCCGCCAATCACCTCCAAAAATCTCAAAAGATTAAGCATCAACCAGAGCTATGAGCTTTTAAAGCAGAATAAGGTGAATCAGGTCAAGTCCCTTTTGAGCGACCAGCTCAACATTGATGAGAATTCATTTGAGCAGAACAGCGAACTGAATGTTGCCCTTGAAAACCTCATAGACAAGATGGACCTTGATTTGGATTTGGACGCCCAGTTCGTCGGCGAATATGAGTCCTTAAAGGAAAGCGAATATCTCTTTTTGATAAACATGATCAACAGCCTTAAAGACGAGGGTATCATGGTGGTCAGCATGCATCACAGCTTCCTGGTCAAGAACTCCCTTGAGACATTGAGGAAATTCCTGACACTTGAGAAGAACTATGTCGATGCAGTAATATCAGTTCCAAACGAGCTTTCAAGGCTTCCTAAACTTTCAGGCCTTGAAATAATCATGGTATTCAGGAAAAACAGAAACACTGATAAAATCACATTCATTGACCTTTCAAAGGATTTCAAGACCCAAAGGGAAAGATATATCCTTCCAGGTTCATTCAAAAAGAACCTCCTTCTCTCAGACGGTACAATATCAAAGGTTCTCGATGCATATAACAATAAGAAGGTCATTGACAAGTTCTCCAATGTTGTCACCCTATTTGAATTGAGGGACAACGACTTCAACCTGTCCATTTCAAGATATGTCGACACCTTTGAAGGGGAATTCATAAGGCTTGAAGACCTTAAGAGCCAAAAAATGGAAATCGATAAAAACAGGAAAAGATTAAATAAAAAAATAGATTTGATGATGAGGGAATTGGACATCAGACTATGATGTCAATGTCCTCTTTTGTATTCTCGTTTTCAACACCACTCTCATCCTCTTTTTTGGAGAAGTAGGAGAGGTGAATTATTTCATCCTCGTATGAGGTGACTGTTCCGATTCCATCGGGGTTTTTGAACTCATAGGATGTTTCAAGGCCTGTTTTTGGAATTTCTCTAAAGTCGCTGTCGATTGCAGTTGCAATGTAGCTTTTGGCTTCGTCAATGTTGATTGCAAAAATGGAATCGTTAATCTCGGCGTCGATGAGATAGCTTTTTATGATCTTTTCATGGTATTCTGAATAAATCTGTGAGTTGAAGAAAAGTTCAAATCCTTTTATTTCACCGTCGATTATCACCAAAACGCCAGTCTGTCCGTCGATGACTTCAAATTCGCTTACATCCAGCTCACTTTTTATGTTTTCGTAGCTTTCGCTCATAGCATGGGTTTCGGATAGGAAGTTCCTTGAGTTTTCAAGGTCATGGATTGACTTCCAGACTTCCCTTTGCATGTTATGGCCGCTGTGGCGGCTGGCTGCCTTTGCAAAGCGTGTTTTTGAATTTGCCATATACTCTGAATGCACAAATTCCCTTTCGTATCTCCATCTGCCCTGTTCGGTGCAGTTCACAGGCACTTTAATCTCGCTTTGAGGTGCCACAAGGATTGTTTCGCTGACTATCCTGTTCTGGTCTCCTCCAACGATTTCTTCACCGTCCACAAGTAGAAGTGGTGTTATGGAGTTGTTTTTAACAATCAGTGTGTTTACGGTTGAATGTTCGCATTCCTTGACTTCTGCAAGCCCAAGTTCGAATCCCTTTTTCAGTGTCAATATGTCGAACTTGTAGTTGATCGGTGTTTTTATTGGAATTATTGCAACGTTTTCTTTCACCTGGGCGTCCAACAGTTCAATTTGCTCATTAAGTGCACTTAGCATGATATCACCTCTAAAGATTCTTTTTAATGTAGTCGATGTCGATTTCTGATGGGTTTTCGCAAAGGTAGTGTATGTCACTTTCCTTGTTTTCAAGCTCTTCTATGTATTCGTCTGAGCTTAATACCTTTGCTATTGCAGTTGTTCCGGTTATGAACTGGATTCTTGCAAAGTAGACATCGGTTATCTTATCATATATTCTTCCTGCACTCATGCAGCCTATGACAACGGTTCTGGTACTGTTTGCGACATAGCCTATTTTGCCGAAGTGCCTCATTTCGCAGGCTATGGCTTCGGTGTCGTAGTGGTTGGTAGGTTCCTTGACCAGCTTGACTATGCCGTTTAGTTTCAATGGCTTTGAGCCATATAGATTATCAAAAGCAGTCACGGTTATATACATATTATCACCTTGTGTATATATTGTGCCCAATAGTATTTAAACCTTTTCAAAAAATGCATTTATGTTTTCGCGGTGTCCGATGAAGAGTATCAAATCATCTTCCAGGAACTTGAAGTCAGGTTTAACTTCAATGAATGTGTCTTCGCCACGAACTACTCCTGTCACCTTCAGGCTGTGCTCTTCAAATGGGAAATCCTCCAGATGTGCATTTTCAGACACTCTTAGGGAATCGATTTCAAGGTCGGTGTACTTGTAGTTGAGATATGAAGTGATGTCCTCTGTGCTGACTGTACGGAAAGCGTCGTAGTTGTCAGACCTCAAATCGTTTACGGCATCGGTAATCTCATCGATGTCCTTGTTGTAATAGTCCATCAGACGGGTGAACATCATGATTGTTGTTTCAAACTCTTTAGGAATCACCTCATCGGCTCCGGCTTCAATGACCTCGTCGATGTTTCTCAGATACCTTGTACGCACGATGATGTGGATGTCCGGATTCAGTCTGCGGGCGGTATCGATTGTCTTGAGGGTTTCCTCATATGTCGAAGCGGATATGACGATGCATAAGGCTTCGGTAATGTTGAGCTCCTTGAGGACGCTTTCGTTTGATGCCTTTCCGTAGATGATTGGAATTCCAAGGGCTTGCTGGTTTTCAACGATGACGGGATTCATGTCCACGATACGGTAAGGAATCCTGAACTGGCTGCATGCCTTTGCCATCTGCTTGCCGTTTCTTCCCATACCTACCAGAATAACGTGATCGGTTATCTCCTGTGCTTCCTCAAGCTCTTCAGGCAGGGTCTTGAGTTCGTCGTCGACCTTGAAGTAGCTGATTTTTGAAAATGCCCTGACGATTTTAGGGGTCATCTTTTCCATGAACGGCGCAAGGGACATGGTAAGTATGCTCACGCCCAGAAATACCGAGAAGAACCGGTTTGTCATAAGGCCGTATGTCATTCCTTCACGTGCAAGGACAAATGAGAATTCCCCAATCTGGCTTAGAAGAAGTGCAATGCTTATGGAGACTTTTGTCGGTAGCTTCAGTGTCATTCCGGTAATCATCGTTGCCGCAAATTTGATGACAAGTATCGCCAATGTCAATGCGACTATTGCAACGATATTGTATAGGAAGAGATGCAGATTCACCATCAGACCTATACTTATGAAAAACAGGCTTAAGAACACGTCCTGAAACGGCTGCACGTAACCTAAGGTCTGATGTGAGTATTCTGTATTTGAAATCAGAAGTCCTGCAAGAAACGCTCCAAGTTCAGGGCCGATTCCAATCAGGCTTGTTGCAAATGTTGTTCCCATACAGATGAAAAGTGTCAGAATCATGAACAGATCCCTGTTTTTTGTCCGGGCAGCATCATGCAAGGCCAATGGGATGAACCATTTCGCTCCGATAAAAATAAGCGCTCCCAGCCCCACAATCTTTATTATGAGTTCCGGCAGGGCATTTATCTCAAGGCTCTGGCCTCCAAGAAGAGGGGTTATCAGGATGACTACAATAACGGCAATGTCCTGAAATATCAGTATTCCAAGTGTGACCCTTCCCTGTGCGGAGTGTGTGATGTGCTTTTTCTGCATGACCTTCATGACGATTGCTGTTGATGAGAATGCAACCAGAAATCCTAAAAATAATGATGATTTCCACTCAAGACCTAAAAACAGTCCCAGAAGGCATGTAAGTGCGGTCGTTAATGTTACCTGAAGTATACCTCCAATCAGCGCATAGCGCTTGATTGTTGAGAACTTCTCGACGGAAAACTCAAGTCCGATAATGAAAAGCAGAAATATTACTCCCAGTTCTGAAAGGCTTGAAATCAGTGTGGTGTCGTTGATGGCGTGGCCTAAGACAATGCCTGTAATAAATAGCCCAATCATTGTCGGCAGTTTCAGTTTGTTGAATATCAACAATACGATTACGGCAGTAATCAGTATTATTGACATGTTTTGAAGCAGTATGATGTTCATGGTATCAAGTGTAATGTTAAATCTGTTTGGTAATGTTTATTAAAGTAATTGCTTGCAGCATCAAAAAGGTACTTTTGAAGATAAATGTCCTTAAGAATATGAGTTTCTTAAAGCATTTTGATGGTTAGGTTAAAATAAGAAAAGTTGTAGTAGATTTATAATCTACTAACTTTGATTAATGAGTCTACAGGAACTCCTTCGATTTCGGAAAGTCCTGCCTTATCGATTAGGACAGTAACGCATGTAGGTTCTCCGCCCAAATCCTTTACGGTGTGGATGACTTCTTTTGCGGTTTTTCCACTGGTGATGACGTCATCTACAATGACTACCTTCTTGCCTTCCACGGTTCCGAAGTTGGTACTGATTGTACCTTCGTCATCGGTTTCATCGTTGGCCTTTCTGTGTTTGTTAGGGTGGAAAATAGCAAGTGAAGCATCATTTCCAGTCATTTCCTCCATAAAGTCAGCCATCACGGTTGCAAATGGAATTCCGCTAACTGCAATTCCACATACGACGTCAGCTTCTCCGTGTGCCAATGCCATGTCACTTAGTGCACCTGAAACATAGCTTAAACGTGTTGAGTTTCCACCAATGCTTTTCCAGTTGATTGCAAAGTCCACTGGGGCTTCAACTTTCACTTCGGATTGCTTTTGAAGGGTCAACCATCTTGCGGTGTCCATACTTACATTAAGTTCATCGGCAATCTCACCGGTGGTGAAACCGTGTTGCCTTAATTCTTGAGCCTTATCGATTAGTTTTTGTTTCATAGTATCACACATTTAAAGTTCATCAAAACTGATTGGTTTATGTTCTTTGGATGATCTGTTAGCGGCAATAACCATTTTAAGGGCTTTCAATCCGTCTTCACCGGTTATTTCAGGTTCCAAACCGTTTGCCACTGCATTTAAGAATGAAGTCAGTTCTCCTTTAAGAGGTTCCTCGTGCTTGATTTGAATGTCCTGTGCAAACTTACCGAACACTTCTATGCTTTGCTTGATGTAGTCTACAGAGATGATTCCTGCTGTACCTGTAAGCTCCAGTTCTCTGCGCTTGTATGGGGTCAGCCAGTTAACTTCAATGATTCCTGTGGATTCGTTGTCGAAATTGACCATGATTTCTGCATGGTCTTCAAATTCGGAATCGTCGAAGCTGCTGTTCATTGATCCGTATACCTGAGTGACTTCCTCTTCAAACAGATAATTCATAATGTCTAAATCGTGAATGGCCAGGTCAATTGAAACTCCTACGTCCTTGATTCTAGGTGGAAGTGGTCCTACCCTCTTTGCAAATGCTGATACGACATCCCCTATCACTCCGTCGTCAACAAGTTCCTTAGCCTTTTGAACTGCAGGGTTGAATCGCTCAACATGTCCTGTTGCAAGTATTACGCCTGCCTCTTTGGCGGCTGCAATCATTTCTTCAGCTTCGTTCAATGTAAATGCAATAGGCTTTTCAACCAAGACATGCTTACCGCACTTGATTGCTTCCATAACCACTGAATGATGGAAAGTGGTCGGAACGCATACGCTTACAGCTTCAATTTCTGGATTCTTAAGTAGTTCGCAATAGTCAGTGTATCCCTTAGCACCGTATTTTTTCTCTATTTTCTTAAGTGCCCTTTCACTAACGTCGCTGACCGCCATGAGATTGGCTTCAGGCAACTTGTGATATACACGGACGTGGTTTTCACCCATAGCTCCTACTCCGATAACTCCTACGTTAACAGTTTTCAATTTCAATTCCTCCGTTTAAACATAATCTGCGAAAATTCTTCCAACACGCCTGCCAAGCTCAAGCGCATCTTTAACAGAACCTTTTTCAGTTTGCTCTTTAAGGATTTCTCCTTTTTGAGTTAATAATATAGAATAAATATTAAATTCCTTGTCGTTCATTCGTGCTATGGAACCTATCGGCCATTGGCAACCCACGCCAAGTTCCTCAAGCACCTTTTTCTCTGCAAGTACTTCCTGCATTGAGATGTAATCATTTAATTTTGCAATCTTGTCCTTCTTGTCATAATCCTTACGGGTGATTATCGCCAGAGCGCCTTGGCCTGCTGGAGGGGTGATGTAATCCAATGGGAACACTTCCTTGATGTATCTTGTAAGATTCAATCTTTTGATTCCGGCTTCAGCCATTATGGTGGCATCCAAATCACTGTTGAGAGCTTTGTCGATTCTGGTTTCTATGTTTCCACGAATCGGTTTCAAATCAAAGTCCTTTTCATAGAGATTGCAGAACGCTTCCCTTCTCAGGCTGCTTGTTCCAAGCTTTGAGCCCGGACCGAGCTCATCCCATGTCTTGTTGGATATGAGGACTTCATTAGGAGATTCTCTTTTTGGAACTGCAACGATTTCCAGATCTTCATCAAGTTCGCTTGGAAGGTCCTTAAAACTGTGGACAGTAAAATCAACTTCCTCCTCCAAAAGGGCAATGTCCAATTCCTTGGTGAAAAGACCTTTTGAATCCATATTGTACAGTTGGGAAGTGGTAATCTTATCTCCTTTGGTTTTAATTATTTCCAAGTCAATTTCTGCACCTGTAAGTTTGGATAATGCTGCACAAACCTGTTTGGTTTGAACAAGCGCCAATTGACTTCCGCGAGTTCCAACAATCATCATATAAATCTCCGATTTTTTTCATTCTAGAAAAATGAATTATTACTAGAATTCTACGTTGTTAATTTTTATCGCTATTTATTATTAAATGTTTACAATTTTTTGGCTAAAACTCATCTTTGTGAAAGCTTGCGGTAGTCTGAGCGGTAAATAAAAAGAAGATTTTTTCCATCGTTTACGGCTTTCTCATAAACGTCATCGTAGTTTTCAATGTATGTGTGGGAACCGGTCATTTTTTCAGCTATTGAAGAGCCCACCTCTCCGGTAAGGATAATATCGCATGTCAGGGTGTCCAGATATTTTGAAACCATGTCTTCATCAATCTCTTCACATGTGATTCCGTAGTCTCCTCCGATTGAAACGTAATATTCATCCAAATCTTCAATCATGTTGATGGACTGCCTTATCGCATCTGTATTGATTCCAGGATTAATCTCTTCGATGATGGTGATTCCGTCCTTACTTCTTTTGTTTGTCCTTCCAGTAATTCCATTATACCTGGCCAATCCTTTAATGATTTTGTCTTCATCGATATTCAATGCCAGACTTGTCAGGACAACCCCCAAAACGTTGCTCACGTGATGAGAGCCTGGAGCAAAAGTTTTAACTGACATTTTGCCGTTTAATATTTCTCCAGTTGTGGTTCTGATATCTTTATAGATAATGTCGATTTCGGTCTCGTCAAGAGAGTAGCTGACGCTTTCGGCATATAGGTTCGCCTCGCTGTCAGTCACAGAAAATGTGTTGACATTCGGGTGGATTACGTCTGAGTAATACTTATCGTAGCTGCTTTTCTCGCAGGCCACAACTCCGCACCTGAAAACCTGCCTTTTGGCTTCACTTGCAGTGAGCCTGTTTTTCGCAATAGGATAGTTTTCGGATATGTTTGTCAAAAGCCCGACATCTCCGATGCCTGTGACTCCAAGGGATGATTCAAAAATTGCAGATGAATATCTTTGTATGTTTTCGCTTTCGACAATACCGTCGGCAATCTTGCATATGGGATTTGCCATTTTGTAGGCAAGGTCAACGGTTTCCTTGATGTTTGCAGGTGTTATTGAAATGTTCTTTTTAAGAATGAATTTCTGATTGTTTTCATAAAGAAGGGCGCCAAGGCTTGATAGAATCAACGGGTTTTCGTCAATCAATATTTCCTTAAGCATGAAAACTGAGCTGGTCTTTCCCTTGACTCCTGTAACCTCAATTTTTGGGATGCCCTCTCCCCATCCTTCAAGGATGTTGAAGACAGCTTCATGGTGGGTGATGAAAGTGTACTTCAAATCAGGATTGTGCTTTGTGATGTCTGATTCTGTCAGTGGAAGATGCACTGGGGATATCACGCATACCTCTCCCTTGAAATCCTTCAAATCCTCCAAATCCATTAAATAAATGTCATAGATTTCAAGCATCTTTCTGTCAATGTCGTTTAAGGTATTGTAGATGTCATATGCAAGGACATTCTTTCCCTTTTTGGCCAGGCTGATGGCAATCTTGACTCCTCCGTGCGTCAAATCGATTACAAGGTAGTTCATTTGTCGCACCTTGGGTTTTCTGGGATTCCTCCTTCCAGCTTGTCCTTGACCTTTTTGTAGAAGTATTTGGTGGATGTCCTGATGAAGTAGACTGCCTTGTCTGACTTTTTGAATCTGATTTCCTCTTCGTATTCTGCTTCCTCGTTTCTCTGACCGTCCATAACGAACACTGCACTTTTACCTTTCTTGAGCAGTTTCACGGTGATTTCACTGTTGTCAGATACGACAAACGGTCTTGCTCCAAGCTTGTACGGACAAATAGGGATGATGATGAATCCTCCCACTTTCGGATCGACAATCGGACCTCCGGCTGACATCGCGTAAGCTGTTGATCCGCTCGGTGTTGAGATGATCAGTCCGTCCGCCCTTACCTGGTCGATAATCTCTCCGTCCACCTTGATTTCAAAATAAAGCATCTTTGCAGGCTGGTCTGTCATTATGACGACCTCATTGACTGCGGAATAATGGTTGTTTTCGTGTGAAACCACGAGACGTGACCTTTTCTCACGGTAGTATTCACCTTTGAGAATCTCGTCAAGGGCTGTGAATGTGTCCTGGACCTCGGTGTCGGTTAAAAATCCTACTGTTCCCATATTGATTCCGAAAACAGGGATTTCAGGTCTCATTTTTGCCTGTGCTCTCAGGAGGGTTCCGTCTCCTCCCAAAATCACTGCCATGTCGCAGTCAAAGTCAAAGATGTTTTCAGCAAGGGGCTCGTAGTCTATGTTGAAGTTGATGTCATCCAAAAGAGGGGCCATGTTTGGATAGTCCATTTTGGTCTTTTCAATGATTGCATCCAAATCAGGTTTTGCTTTCATTTCTATCAGTTTATGGGCCAGTCTCCTTTCGATTATGACTTCACGGCCGTTGGTAAGGAGATAATCGATGATTTTCGCTGAAAACAGAATTGTTCTGTCCTGGTCGATTCTGCTTACGATACCTACCTTTGCGATTAAATCGGTCTGGTTGTCGTTTAGAATGTCAATCATCTGTTTATGCAAAATCTTATTGTTTGCCGCAACCACCACTGCCTTTTCATGAATGCTCAGCTTGTTGTTGAGCTTTTCGCCGTACTTGTCAGTGATGATTCCTCCTGCCTCTTCGAGAATGAGCTTTGAACCTGCAATGTCTATGATTCTTGAACCTCTAAGGTCTAAAAATGCATCATATCTTCCGCTTGCCACATAAGAGAGCTCCAATACTACGCTTCCAAGTACTCTCATCCTTCTTGCATTGTCGACGAGCTTTGAAGCTTCGGAAGTTCCTGTTTTTGTAAATCCTCCCAGAGTCATGTCGCTTATATTTATGATATCGCTTGGATGAACCTTTTCATTGTTGAGCCAGCATCCCTTTCCCTTTTCCGCTTCAAAGAAGTTACCGTTTGCAAGGTTGCTTATGAATGCCAGCTGAACGTCATTTAGTGTTGCAATCCTTCCTTTAGGCACTTCGGCAACGGCTATTGAAATGCTGAATGCAGGGATTTCCTTGATTGCATTGCTGGTTCCGTCGATTGGATCAAGTAAAAAAATGAATCTTGGCCTTTCCTCTTCGGGAATGTCGTCACGCCTGAGTTCCTGTGTCAGGGAGATGCTTCTTTTTGTTCCTTTACCCAGTCTCAGCTCTCCGATTTCCTCGCTGACGATATATGAGTATACGTTTGCTTCCTTCAATATGTGAATGACAATATCTTCGGCGATGAGGTCAATGTATGAAGTAGGAGTTCCGTCGGCACCGATTTTCACTTTCTCACCGGCTTCCGGAGTTCCGAAATAAGGCCTAGTTGCTCTGCTTACTTCCTTTATGATTTCATAACACAAATCCGTTGCAATCTTTTTGTCCTGAGCATCCATATTTTCACCTGTTATATGTTAATCATTTGCTATTATCCTTCAATTATGTCGTCGTTAATGTAGACCACCGCACTGATGACAGATCCGATTTCGGACACTGTCATTGTCGATTGTTCCACAATAAGATCCCTGATTTCAACGCCTCTTTTATTCATCATGTATTCAACCATGCCTTTGGCTTCTTTTACAAGTTCATCAGGGTCTTTGTCTCTGCCGCTTGTCTCTACAACGCAGCCCAATTCATCTCCAATAGCTACCGCAACGACTGCAGTAATCAATTCTCCGAAAGTGTCTGAAGTGACCTCTGAAAGCACGCAGTTTACCATGGCACCTGCCTTTAGGTTTGGCAGTTCGGTAATTTCAGTATTTTTTCCGAGCATGCTTGATACCTTTATCAGATTGACATCGCCTATTCCGGCATCGCTTAGGGCATTGTCGAATGCATTCAGTTTTGTCGGTCCTTCGTCTTTTCCACTTACAATAGCTATTTTCATCATATCACTTAATTATTAAATATGAATTGTCATTGTTAATTAAATTTTTTAATGGGTGGTGCAAAATTCACGTTACATTTCTAACTAACAGTTAAATATTATCGGATATAAAAATAGGATTAATCGTTGAAGGAGGTTTTAGCTTATGGCAGAGAAGAACATGATAATTGCAATTGTCCTTTCAGTCATCTGGTCCGGATTGGGTTTAATCTATGCCGGTGAGATGAAGATGGGAGTGATTTTGGCTGTTTTAGCAGTGATATTTGAATTGCTGACTTGGTTTGTCTTCAGCATTGCAGGAATTATCGTTTTCATAATTTGGGTATATTCTCTTTATGCAACCTACAAGCAGGTCAAGGCTGTCAACGGAGAATAATTCTTTTTTTTTTCTTTACTTTTTTATAGGATGAAATCCTAAATATATTTAGGTGTACCTAATGATTTTCAATAAAACTGTTTCTTTAATATTGTCCGCATGTCTGTTTATTTTAATGCTCATCATCACCTCCTCAGCGATAATGATGTTCCTGCCGACCGGACAGCTTCCTTTTGTGGGGGTTATAGTGATTGTGGCATTCTACTTCATTTCAAGAATGTTTTACAGCTATCTGAGAAACGACGATTACTATAAAAACACAAGAAAGTATTCAAGCGACAAGAAAGGGGAAAGCTACATTACCAAAGGCGAAAGCGACACCAAAAAGCTGTTCATTGTCATATGGCTGATTGTGATTCTGATTCTGGGTGCGGCCGCCATGGTGCTGTATCTGCATAACAGAGGAATGGTATGAAAAACTATTTTTTTTAAAATTTATATTTTACCCTAAAAACTCCTAAATAAACGAATACTTTATATAAAATGGAAAAGATACTAAATACTAATCTAATAATAATCCTTATTATATAGATTAAAACCGGTTTTATATTATATACGGAGGAAAATTAATGTCAACAAAAGTTGTAGAAATTAAAACATTAAAAGTTGGAAAATACATCGTTTTAGACGGTGAAGCATGTAAAATTAGTAGTTACTCTACTTCATCTCCTGGTAAACACGGAGCTGCAAAAGCAAGAATCGAAGCTATCGGTGTTTTCGATGGTCAAAAAAGAAGTTTAGTAAAACCAGTGGACAGTAAAGTAGATTCACCAATCATCGACAAAAGATTAGGACAAGTAATCTCTATCCAAGGCGCAAATGTTCAAATCATGGACATGGAAAACTACGACACCATCGATTTACCAATGCCTGAAGACTTAAAAGACTCAATCGTTGAAGGTATTGAAGTTGAATACATTGTCGCTTTAGGAAACATGAAAATAATGAGAACCAGAGGATCTAACTAGATTCCTCTAAACCCTTATTTTCCTTTTAGAAAAATTATGCTTTTCAATACATACGAACCATGGAAATTTGCATTTTCTGCTGAAAATGATGAGATAATCACAGATTCTTATGGGATAATCGGAGTTCCGTTCGACAGCACCACATCCTATCACTCAGGATCCCGTCTGGGACCAATCGTTGTAAGGGAAGCATCATTCGGATTTGAAAAATTCAACACTATTTTTAACAAGAACCTGACTGCCACCTTTTATGATTTCGGAGACGTCAACGTCATCCCTGGAAACTGCCAGAAGACATGCGGAATCGTTGAAGACACTGTTAATGAAATCCTTGATTTGGGATTGAAGCCAATCATAATCGGAGGGGAGCATTCCGCTTCAATCGGTGCAATCAAGGCATTGGCAGACAAGCATGAAAAGCTCACTGTAGTTCACATGGATGCCCACAGAGACCTTGCATTCGAATTCATAGAAGAGAAATACTCACACGCCACTGTGATGAGAAGAGCCCACGAAATGGGTGTAAACCTTGTGCAGATTGGAATAAGGTCATCATCTGCCGATGAAGAGGAATTCGTAAAGTCTACATATAACATCCAGACATTCAAAAACAGGGATGTCCACAAGCACATGGACGCTCTTGAGTATTACATAACAAACATCGACGGACCAATCTACATTTCAATAGACATGGACGTTGTCGACCCGTCACTTGCTCCAAGCGTCGGAAACCCTACACCAGGAGGGCTGTTCATTTCAGAAATTGAAAATATACTGGAAACACTGTCACGAAAGAATATTGTCGGACTGGACGTTGTGGAAACCGCATCCGATAAGCTGGGAGACACCACAGCAGTCATTGCCGCCAAAATAATATATGACTTTTTAACTCTTGTTGAGTAGAGTCTTTTTTTCTTGTTTTTAAGAGGTGTGTGCTCTTATTTTTTTTTATTTTTCGTTATTTGGGGAAATTTTGCTTTTTGAATAATATTTTATACATTGAGTTACAAATTATTCCTTGATAATATGAACATCAGAGCGCCAATTATAATGGAAACGGTATTTGTTGCAATAGCTATTATAATCTACATGCTGACTTCAAATACATTTTTCATATTCAATTTTCTCTATATCGGAACTGCCATCTCAATAGGGCTGTTTCTAATGGCCAAAGACAAGCCGTATGCAAGAAATGTCATAATGCTTGCGGTCGGATCATATCTCTTGATTTATGTTGGTCTTTTAGGTCATGAAAATATGCTGATGTCTGGTTTTTGGTATTATCTGTTTTTAGGCGTTTTTGAAGCTGCTGTAATCCATTATCTGATTGCAAAGATTGCAGGACCCTTCTTATTCGGTCGTGGATGGTGCGGATATGCCTGCTGGACAGCTATGGTGCTTGATTTGCTTCCCTACAAGACTCCTCAAAACGGTCGTAAGAACTGGGGATATTTCAGATATGTTCTCTTTGCATTAATACTGTGCTTTGTAGCGGGACTCTTTGTTTTCAAAGTGGACAACCTGGAATCAATAATGTTTTACGCTTTCATAATCGGTAATGTGATTTATTATGCTGTAGGAATAGCTTTGGCGTTCTGTCTTAAAGACAATCGTGCATTCTGCAAATATGTCTGTCCGATAACAGTATTTCTAAAGGCTACCAGCTATTTTTCAATATTGCGTGTTAAAGTCGATAAAAACGAGTGCATTGAGTGCAAAAAATGCATAAAATCATGTCCGATGGATGTTGACATGATGGACAATTCAAGAAAAAGGACCAATGGTACTGAATGCATTCTCTGCACAGAATGCATCAATGCCTGTCCGAATGATGCATTGAAATTATAATTAATCGTTATATTCTTTTTCAACCTTGTCGAGGTAATATTTTCCCTTTTCGGTAATGCTGTAGAACCTATATCTTTTGTCATCCTCGTTAAGGCACTCCACAAGCTCTGCATCTTTCAATGTTTTCAGGTATTTTGAGACATGATTGCTGTTGTCGTCAATATCCTTGCTGATTTTTGAAGGTATCTTGTTTTCCTTTTCAAGGGATTTCAAAACGTTTATTCGACGTTTGGACCTTGCAAGTAAGGATATTATGCTCATGTCATCTTTTTGACTCATGATTTTTAATATATTCGTTAGCTATATAGTAGATATCTATAAGATATTAGCATGCTAATAGCAATGTTTATATTATGTGCGTAACAAATTAATCAATACAAATTAGGAGGTTTTTCTATGAACAAGAAAATTTTAACTTTATTGGCTGTATTTTTGGTAGCCGTTTCATTGGCTAGTGTATGTGCAGCTGAACTGACAAAAGAAAACGATTTTGATGGCCTATTTAAAATGAAAGTGCCTGAAGGGGATAATTTTACAAATATGAGTGATTATCAATCTGCTTCTTCATTTTTATATTCCTCCATGGCATATGAAAACAGTAATCAAACAGTTTATGTGTTTGTATACACAGGCAGTACTTTAGAGAGTGTGCTTGCTTCTATGACTTTGGGAGATATTGATGCTCAATACGGTACGAATGAGGGCAATATTACAAAAGAGGGCAATTTGATATTATTTAATAAGACTCCTGCTATGGAAGAAGCCTTAAAAGATTTTTCTCTTGATACTTTTGCAGGGATAAATGATTCAGATAAGCAACTGACAATATTTGTTGGCGGTAGCAATCCTGAATTAGTCAAGGAATATGCAGAAACAATTGTTGTTAATTAAGTAAGTATTTTCACTTGCTTTTTTTCTTTTTTTAAGGTGTTAAAATGAAGATTGGGGATTTTGATTTAAGTTTAAAGAGCATCATCATTATTGCATTTGTTTTAATTATTATAATTGGGGTTTTCTCATTAATGGGCAATGGTGGAGATGTTTCTGTTTATGGAGTCAATTTCCATATTCCTGATGGATATAATGAAATTAAAGAGCAGGAAGTTGATGGGGTTGGTGAATCTTATGAATATGTTAATAATGAATATCATGACGTTATTTTCATAACAGTTAAGGATACTAATGCGAGTGACCCTAGCCAGCTGAGATTCAATTATCCTTCAGTCAAACAACACACAATGATTGACGGAAAAGATGGGCTTTTGGCTATGACTTCCAGTACAGGTGTTAGAAATCACTTTTTTTACATTGAAAATGGCAAATTGATTCATATTAATGCTCCATTTACCGATGTGGGAAGTGGCTTAAGTGATGAGGAGTTATTGGCAGAAATAATTAGGTAGGTGATAATGTGGCAGATGAAATAGTAAATAATTTTGAGTTTAAACCGGTTGCAATTGGAGCTGCTGTATCGATTATTCTTATACTATTGCTTCCAATGGGCATTCTCCATTTGTTTTGGGTAATAATTGGATCTGCAATTGCAGGATATTTAACAGCTAATTCAACCAAATTTGCATTAATTTATGGGGCAATAATTGGTATTGTAAGTAGTTTTTTAATGTTGACTGTATTTACAATTCCGATATATATCATTTTGGGATTGTTTGGTGCTTTTATTGGTAAAACTATTCAAAGCAATCTTTAATCGTAAAAATATTTATTTTTTATTCTTCTTTTTCTTTTTTTCAATACCATTAAATATCACCAAAATATATATTTATAATATTAACTATTGGAGCAAAATATTATGAATAAAAGAACTATAGAGCTTTCAGGCCATATTATCGACTCATTGACATTGACAAAGACAATGGGCATAATCATGGACAAAGGCGGAGAATTTGACATATTGGACATTAACGTTGGAAGAAAGAAATCTGATATAAGCAGAGCCAAAATCGAAGTTTCTGCAGATTCTCCCGAGTTGTTGAATTCTATTCTAGATGAATTGTCTGTTCTTGGTGCTTCTATCGACGAGATTAAGGAAGTAAAGCTTGTCGCATCAACCAAAGACAAAGTTGCTCCTGAAGGTTTTTATTCATCATCCAATCACACGACCCACATCTTCTACAAGGGAAACTGGATTCTTGTCGAGGAAATCGAAATGGACTGTCTGGTCGTTGTCGATGAGGATGCCGAAAGGGCATACGTCAAACCAATAGCTGACGTCAAGGCAGGAGACATGATTGTTGTAGGCCTTGACGGTGTAAGGGTCACACCACCACACAGGTCAAGGGAAGAGCAGCAAGTCTTCGAGTTCATGAACAGTGACGTATCTTCTGAAAAACCTTTAATGAATCTTATTTATGGTATTGCTCGTGAAATGAAGGAAATCAAGGCCAAAGGTGGAAAAATTGGAATTGTCGGAGGGCCTGCAATTGTGCACACAGGATCCGGCAAATACCTTGCATCCCTAATCAAGGAAGGATACATTGACGTAATCATGGCCGGAAACGCCCTTGCAACTCACGATATAGAATCAAATCTTTACGGAACTTCACTGGGTATTGAAGTTGAAACTGGAAAAATCGTTGCTCACGGCCACACCCACCACATGAGGGCCATTAACAGAATCAACCAGTCCGGTTCAATTCACAAGGCTGTTGAGGACGGAACACTGACAGGAGGAATCATGTATGAATGTGTCAAAAACGACGTTCCATATGTCCTTGCAGGTTCCATCCGTGACGACGGACCTCTGCCGGATGTAATAACTGACACTGTTGAAGCCCAAAAGCTGATGAGGAAATATGCCCAGGAAGTGGACATGGTCATAATGATTGCAACAATGCTTCACTCAATCGCTACAGGAAATCTGCTCCCTTCAAGAGTCAAAAGTATCTGCGTGGACATCAACCCATCCACAGTTACAAAGCTCTCAGACAGGGGAAGTGCACAGGTTGTAGGTATTGTAACCGATATAGGCACATTCCTGCCACTTCTTTATAATGCTTTACAAGAGGTATAAACGATGAAATTCACTGCTTACATATTGGACGTTTTGACAGAATCCATTTATCCGGCAAGAATAACAATCGAAGATGGGATATTCAAGGAAATCGATCCGATAACAGTTACAGAAGAGACAAAGATAGATGTGGAGGGACTTTTGGTTCCAGGGTTTATTGATGCCCATATTCATATTGAAAGCAGCATGATAACTCCTCAGCAGTTTGCAAAGATTGCTGTAAGGCACGGTACCACTGCAGTGGTATGTGATCCCCATGAGATTGCAAATGTCGGTGGAATCGATGGTGTTGAGTTCATGATTGAAAATGCTTCAAAGGTTCCGCTCAATTTCTATTTCACAGCACCTTCCTGTGTGCCTGCAACCTCTTTTGAAACATCAGGGGCTGTTCTTAATGCAGAAGACATTGAATATCTGCTTTTAAAGGATGAGGTCGTTGGCCTTGCAGAAATGATGAATTTCCCAGGGGTCATCAATGGTGATGAGGAGGTTTTGGCAAAGCTTGCCCTTGCACGGAAATACGAAAAGCCGATTGACGGTCATGCTCCTCTTGTAACCGGCAGAGATTTGGATAAATACATAGCCCAACATATAGTGACTGACCACGAATGCAGCAATTTCGCTGAAGCTATGGAGAAAAAGCAGAAAGGTATGAAAATTATGGTGCGTGATGGGTCATCCGCAAAGAATATGGAAGCTCTTTTTGATTTTTCAGAAAAGCTAAACCACCTGAAAAAACAGGACGGGTTCAGCATAATCCCTACAGAAATAATCGAGAGAAGACTGCACTCTCCAATATTTGACTTCATTGTAAGCGATGACAAACATCCGAATGACCTCATTAAAGGACATCTTGACAAGTCAGTCAAAAAAGCGGCAAATCTGGGAATAGACATCATCCAGGCCATTGAAATGGTAACTGTCAATCCGGCAAATCATTTCGGTTTGGATGGAGGGGTTATTGTAACCGGAGCAAAGGCAGACTTTGTAGTCATAGATAATTTACATGATTTCAACGTATTGGAAACATACATAGATGGTGAATGCGTATTCGATGGTGAAAATGTCCTGTTTGATGTTGAAGAGGTTTCACCAAGAAAATCCGTTGTCGTGTCTAAAAAAGCGCCGGAAGACTTTGAGGTCTACTTTGACGGTGACGAATGTGAAGTGAATGTCATGAAATGCTATGAAGGTGAGCTTCTAACCAAAAAGACAACCGCAACATTGAAATGCAGGGACGGCAAGGTTCAGTCAGACATCTATGATGACATTCTGAAAATAGCGGTCGTTGAAAGATACGGCGACGAAAAGGTTGCAAATGCCTTCATCAAAGGATTCAATCTTAAAAAAGGTGCTATCGCTTCATCAGTTGCACATGATTCTCATAACATTATCGTTGTCGGATATGACTCCGAAATGATGGCCCGTGCAGTAAACACTGTCATTGACAATCAGGGAGGAATTGCCGTTGTAAGCGAGGACTTCTCGGATTCACTTCCACTTCCTATTGCGGGTCTTATGAGCAATGAGGATGCCTATGATGTGGCTAAAAAATTGGATACTCTGCATAAGATGACTTCAGCGCTTGGATGCACACTTGAATCTCCGTTCATGACAATGGCATTCATGGCACTTCTGGTAATTCCGTCAATAAAAATCTCTGATCAGGGATTGTTTGATGGTGACAATTTCGAATTCATGGACGTTATAATAAATTAAACGTCATATCCTTTTTCTTTTATTTTTTCTTCAATCGCTTTCATGGCTTTGATGTCTTCACGATAGCCTATTTTTCTAACGACCCTTTTAGCTTCCCTAAAGCTTTCAATATAACTCTGTTTTTTGGCATCATCAACCAAATCGAAACGGGAATAGTTTGAAAGGGATTCGATGACATGTCCGAATCCACGGTTGAAAGCCTTGACGTCACTGTTAATGTTGAGCTCAACGACATCGGCCTTGATTACGATGGCTTCGTCTTTCTTTTTAATCGGATCGCTTCGCTTTACTGCTTGCTTAAGGGAGGTCACTTCGCATTTGAAATATGCTTGGATGCCCTTAATTGAATCATCACTGATGAATTGGTCTTCAGGAAGATTTCCAAGGGTGGATTTATAAAACAATTCAGAATTGTGAGTAATATTTACAACAAACTCTCTTTGGGAGCATATATTGTCCAAAGTATGACTTCCCTTGAAAATGCGGCAAACGACCTTGTCTGGTCCGGAACATATCACTCCTATCGGAGCGGCATTCTGAACTCCTTCACTGTTGTGGGTTGTAATGATTGTTTCGTATTGCTTTCCCTTTTCCATTCCAATTAAAGATAAGTCGATTTGCATAAGCATCATTTATTAGTTTATTTATAAACATTTTTATATGTTAATAACCAATATATAAATTATATTATTTAATTTTAAAGGAGTTTAGGCTATGAAATATAAAATGTATGATGAAATGATGGAGCAACCAGAGGCTCTTCAAAAGACGTTTGAAAGCGAATTTGCAAAAATGGATGAAGTCTCCCAATTGGTTTTGGATGCGGATAAGGTTTACTTGATAGGCTGTGGAAGTTCAATATCTACCTGTTACAGCGTCCGTGATGCTATAAGGATGTCATCCACCAACATTGACATTGAGGTCTATGCCGGTTATGAATTCTACTACAACAAGAAACTTGTCGAAAATGAAAATGCAGTAGCAATATTCACATCCCAGTCAGGTGAAACCGCAGATACCTTAGCAGCACTTAGAAAAGCCAATGAATACGGCATACACACAGTCTCAATTTCAAACGAACCTGAAAGTTCAATGATTGCCGAAGCTCAAACTCCAATAATAACAAGAGGCGACACAGAAACAGCAATTCTGGGAACAAAAACCTACATCACACAATTGGCCTGCCTATATCAGATTCTGTTCAAAGCATCTGATTATGAAAACAAGACCGAACTCTTGGCTGAACTCGCTGACATGCCAAAAATGCTGGAAAAGCTATTGCTTTTAACTGAAGATGACAACAAGGCCCTAGCTGAAAAATATGCTGATGAAGATATTTTCTACTGTTTGGGAAGCGGTCCGAACTTTGGATTAGCTTACAAATTGGCTATGACAATGCTGATGGAAGGAGCAATCAAGCATGCATGCCCTGAATATGCTGCTGAATTCAGACATGGTTTGATAGAACGTGCAGAAAAGGACGTTCCGGTCATAATCCTATGGTCTGACTTTGAAGCAGATGAGATAACCAAAAAGGCGATTGACTTCTGCGAAAACCTTGAAGCAAAACTGATTTTATATAAGCTTGAAGACTATGCTGATGTCGATAAGCTGTTATCCCCATTCATACTGGTGATTCCACTTGAATGGTTCGTCTACTATCTTGCACACTTCAATGGAGAAGATCCAGGTGCAACCAGACACATCGGAAAAGTCAGATACTAAAAGAGTTTTTCCAACTCTTTTTTAATTATTTTCACGCACTTTTCACCATCATCGTCCAATCTGAAAGGGTCTTTAGCGCTCACTTCATAGTTTTCAAGAACATCACTTGCATTGATGGTCTTTACCACATTAACACCCTTGTTTTCAAGAATCTTATTGACGCAATTGTTTGTGCATCCGTTAAGGGCAATTATGGGATATTTTTTAAGCATTTCCGTGTTTCGGTTTTCGATGTCTGCTGATGTGGAGCCCATGCAGATTGATATCGCATTACTGTTTTCCTTTTTAAAATCACCAACAGCAACACGGCAAACCAGTCCGTTGGGGCTCATTCCGTTACATGGGGCAAGAGCGATTTTTTCATCCATAAAAATAGTTGTTTGAATTAGGATATATAGGTTTAGGTAAAAAAAGAGAGAAAAAAGTAGAATGTCTATTCTACTTTTACTTTATGTTTTGGTATGATTAATTTTGGAAGGGTAATGGTAACTGTACCGTTTCTGAATTTTGCTTTGATGTTTTCAATGTCAATGCTGTTTTCAAATCTAACGGTTTTTACGCATCTTCCGGTTTTGATAGCGGATACGATAAGTTCAGCTTCATCCTCTTCATCGAATTCTTCGATGTATGGGGTGAATGTGGTTTCGATAGTAATGTCGTTGTCGCCAGCTTCAATTAAAATGTCTTTTTTGCTGACACCTGGTACTGCCGCTTTGATGTAGTAAACCTCTTTGGTTTCGATTAAATCGATGTCTAAAGATTGTACATTGGTTTTTTTATAATCCTGATATTTTTGATCTGCATTTTTTTGCATGGTTTTTATGCTTTCTTTGAATTCGTCAATGGTTTTTGATAAATCAGCAATCACATTGTCAGCAATGTTTTTGCTTTTCTCTCTGGTTTCTTCGAATTTTTCTTTTGCATCTTCTTTTTTGTCATCGAATTCTTCTTTTGCGTCTTCGACTTTTTCATCGAATTCTTCTTTTTTATCTGAAATTTTAGTTTCAATATCTTCAGTGCTTACCATAATTTTCACACTCCATATATTGATTATTTTGTAATAAACATGTTTTATTTACTTTTTGTTAGTATATAAAGTTTTCTATTTTTGTTACTAAAAGTTATTTAAAAAGAAATTCTTTTAATCTTTGATTTCTCATAGTGATAATGTTTTATTTTATAAAAAATTAGGAATCTTTCACTTAATGATATAAATAATTCTTTTTGAATTGTTAAAATCAAATTATATTTATTATTAATTAGTTAACCTAAATGGAAATTTTTGATAGTTACCAAATATCTTATAATTTTTCCTATAATTATTTCATTAAAATTTGAAATTCCCATAAATTTTAAATAACATTATATCTTAAACTATATTGTTTAAAATAATTTACATTATCTAATCTGTATGAAGTATATGTGTTTTTGATATTATGAAAAAGGATTCTAAATTTTTTAAATATATTATTTTAACTGATCCTGGAAGTTTATCAATGAAAGAAAGAATAACTATTATTCTTGCCCCTTTGATTGTAATAACATCTCTGTTATTATGGATATTCATTGATTCTCATGAAATTTTGATATTGTTATTGTTATTCGGGATTTATGTATTTTTCATTGGTGTAGGTTATCCTTTAATTTATTTTGAAAAATATGATGAAAAGTATGGTTTTAACTCCAAAATAAGAATAGGAAGTACATATCAATTTATTTCCAAAAATCTTTCTTATTTAATTTCGGGGATGATAATAATCATATTAACTCTCGGATTAATTCTTGATAATATAACAAAGGCATCTTTAATTGCATTTGCATTTGCACTTCCTTTTTTAGCGTTATTCTTCAGAGGTGATGTTTTTAATGATGACAGTTCTATTCTAGGTGATGAGATTATTTTCGGATATCATCCATCTGCATATGGATTATTGAGTTTGTTTTTAGGCATTTATGGTTATCTTACTGTGGATAATTTATTGAATTCAAATTTTAACTTAGCAGTTATGCTGTTCACCATAACAGTAATATTCCAAGCATTGCTTTTAATTCCAGACCAATTAAACAGGGTTCTGTTTTTTGAAGTTAGAAGAATAAATGGCTTTTTAGCTTATATTGGTATATTAATAATATGTTATGCGATATTATGTTTTTTTATCACTGGTGGAAACAATTTATCTGGAATTATCATTGATTTATCTTTTGAGGGGATTATACGAAAAGCTATTATATGGGGTACAGCAATTATTATAGCAATTCTTTACATACGTAAAATTAAAGACATGACTCAAAAATAATATTTTAAGGATGTTTCAACTCTTTTAAGGAAATATTTCAATTTAATTTTTTTTCATAAAGTCCCAATTCAAAAATATTGGGATTTAAACTATTCTTATTAAAAATAAAAAATGTAGCTGGTTGATGATTAACATGTTTGTTGGTTGATGATTAATTTTTTAAAACTCTTCAAATTGCTTATTTTTTGATTTAA
>NZ_CAMVPN010000018.1 GCF_947169325.1 uncultured Methanobrevibacter sp.
TAACATTATTCATTAAATACCACTATCTAATTTTTACCGTTGAAATCAAAAATTCAAACAAAAAAATTTATATAATATTAAAATAAAAATAATAATCGATGTGAAGTTATTTTCATATCTAATATTGAACATCAGTCAACCATTTTATAATCTCCAAAATGTTTAGAATATGTTCTTATCCAGGAAGTAGTTAAAACTACTTCCACACTCCCCCTTTTTTTAAAATTAAACATCATCAAGTATTTTTGGGTCTGCTCCGGCGATTTCAACCAAATATTCCGCTTCGACAATGTGAAGTTTTGAAGGAATGATGATGCAGTGAAGTGGCCCTCCAAAGTCAAAGTCAATCAATTCCGAAATATTTCCTGCACGAACACAGACATCACCTGAACCAACACGAGCAATGCCCATTGCCAATGTATCTTCAGTTATCATGCCCTCATAGTCGAGATCATCCTTGATGTTCATGAGATATTCCAAACCCTGATTGACAGTCATGTAACGGTCCT
The DNA here is from genome assembly GCF_947169325.1 of uncultured Methanobrevibacter sp. GTDB lineage: Archaea > Methanobacteriota > Methanobacteria > Methanobacteriales > Methanobacteriaceae > Methanocatella. Next base: position 510 of record NZ_CAMVPN010000018.1, read on the forward strand.
TGTGGGCTTGGATGTCAAGCAGAACCAGAGTATGCAAGTCCATTTTCAGGTTCTCTTCAATTGCCATGTAAGGTGATTTCGGATAGAAATTATAATCCGGAAACGGAATGGTTGTTACTTTTCCAAATTTGTATCCCTGGAGGCCCGAAATGGCTGGTGCGGAAGAGAGAATTGATGAACCATGAATTACTTCATAGTCAATTCCCTTTTTTGAGCATTGAACAAGAAAGTCACTGTGAGTGGTTGCAATCAGCGGGTCTCCACCTGTGATTAAGGCAACATCCATATTTTCAGCCTCATCGATGAATTTATGTTCCTCTTCAACCTCACCTCTGACCAGAACCTCTATTTCCTGGCCAACCAGCTCTTCAATAGCTTCAAAGCTAGAACCGAAGAGTCTGGATGTGAAAAATTCGGCATAAATTTTATCAACATTTCTTAAACATTCCAATCCTTTTATAGAAATATCCTTATGGTCAAACAACCCTAAACCCACTAAATAAAACATATACATTATATAATAATTTAAACATAATAAACCTTATGAAATGTGTAAAAGTTCCATTAAGACAACTGAACGACACCCGTATAAAATTAATGGAATCTGGGAAAATGAATATAGAATACAGGATAAAAACCGAGGACGGATTCGGATATATTCCAGTCAATGAAAATGTTGAAGGTCATGAAATAGTGTGCATGGAATTGGAAGCCATGAAAAGGGTTCCCCATAGCTTTGCCGAGATTTTAAAAGATGAACTGACAGAAGACGAAATCGAAACCCTTAGAACATCCTTCGACACCATAGGAGACATCATCATTTTGGAAATTCCCGACAGCTTATACGACAAAAGATTTGAAATCGGCAAGGCCGCCCATGACTTTACAAAAAGAAGGTCAGTCTACATGAAAAAAAGCGCAGTCAAGGGAACAACACGAGTGCGCGATTTGGAATTTCTAGCAGGAGTTGACGATTCGGTTACAATCCACAAGGAGCATGGAGCCCGACTGAAACTGGACGTTCGTGAAATGTATTTCTCACCAAGACTTGCAACCGAGAGAAAACGGGTGATGGAAAGCGTCAGTGACGGCGAGAAGATTCTTGACATGTTTTGCGGAATAGGTCCTTTTCCTATTGTCATTGCAAAAAACAAAACTGCAGACATAACAGCAGTTGACATTAACGGCGAGGCAATCAGATATCTGAATGAAAACATTAATCTAAATAAGCTCAAGGGCAGCATCAAAACATATGCCGGAGACATTGCCGAAGTAAGCAAACAATTTAACTGCAAGTTCGATAGAATTATCATGAACCTGCCTGGCCTTGCATATACTTTCCTTGACCTTGCAGTTGAGTTGATTGAAGATGGTGGAATAATCAATTACTATGAGTTTTCTGATTCATATGAACAGGGAGAAAAACGCCTGAAAGAGGCATGTGAAAAGAAAAACAAAGATGTTGAAATAGTCAACACCCGAAAAGTAAAATCCACTTCACCTGGAGAATGGCATATTGCCATCGACGGCAAAGTCACTGAAAAACAATAATGCAGTTAAGAAATTATTAAAATGATTCTACAGTACAAAACCCGGCTTGTTTTGATTTTGATAAGCATACCAGGTACTGTTTTCGATTAGAAACTCCCTTGCCAAGTCCAATATTACTTCAGTGCTTTCCCCTTCATGTATGACCTTCTGTTCTGCCCATACGTACAGCTCGTACATACGTTCATAATCATTGCATATGTCATCCAAGGATTTCTTTCCATAGTAACTTTCTAAAAACAATGTGAACGCCGCAGCGAATCCTAAGGACAAGTTCAAGGCAGTTCGCCAAATGTCAGGATGGACATTCCCTGGGGAATGGACAAACATGTACAATTCAAATATAAATGCTAAAAAATAAATTATCAGAGTAACGTATAGCAGAATATTGGTTTCCATATCATTCTTGTATTTTTCCTTCCTCTTATTTTCCAAAGCATATTCATGATAGGACATCTGATTTCTAATCCAAAAGTTCAAAATGGGTTTTTTTTCCGTCTTGCTTATATCAGGCAATTCCATATCATCTAAAACCTCACTGATCCATGGCACTCCTCTTTTAACAAACCATGGTAAAATGTCGACTACCCTTTTGTTTGTGCCGGCTATAGAAAGGAAAAACTGAACACGGAAGGATTCTGCAAGAACCCTAAACTCCAGATAGTTTTTGTGATGCTGTGAATTTTCCGCCCATTTAAGAATGCCACCCAAAATTATAATCAAAGGCAAACATGCAAAGATAATCTCATATAAATCGATTTCACTATAGAGAACAAAAAATATGGCAAGTAATGCACCTAGAATAGCCAGATATTTGAGATTGCTGTAATGCCTTTCAGCATTTATCCCGCTCAAACTGTTTGCAACCCCATACATCATGTCAAGTTCCTCGAGTTTGGGAATGGTCAGTTCATTTGAGACATGGGAAAGCTTCTCTTCACAGTCCTTCTGCTTTTTGCACATCTCCATCTCTTCGGACGTCAGCTCGCCGTTTTTACGTCTTTTATAAAAGTCCAGCTTTTGATAAAAAATGTCTTTCTGATTGTCTTTCTGGCAAAAAACCTTTGACAACCTGTGAGATAGGGGGTTGTTACCCTTCAGTAATGGACAGAAATATTTCTTCAGATTCATGATTACACAAAAACATTTTCTAGAGATAAATTTGAAGTTCAGATTTAAAATAATTATCTATACCAAAACATCAACGGAAAAAAGTGTTGGAATCATTGTTTAAATCGGATCAATAATTCCTTTTTCAGTGATTATGCCTGTAATCAACTCCTTTGGAGTTATGTCAAAAGCAGGGTTTATGACTTCGGTTCCTTCAGGACAAATCCTTGCTCCTCCGTAGTACCTTACTTCATCACCATCCCTCTCTTCAATGATAGTATCATAAATGTTAATGTCATTGTCAAAGGTTGAGTAAGGAGCCGCCACATAAAACGGAATGTCATGGTGTTTTGCGGCAAGCGCCACCATAAATGAACCCACCTTGTTTACGACACCCCCTTTTGCAATCCTGTCTGCACCTATGACCACCTTATCGATTTTTCCCCGTGACATGAGAAATCCTGATGCGACATCAGGAATCAGTTTTACCGGAATGTTTTCCTGCTGCATTTCCCATACACTGAGGCTTGCTCCCTGACCGCGAGGACGGGTTTCATCACAGATTACATTTATGTTTTTGCCGGCGTCACGTGCGGCCCTGATTACTCCTAAAGCAGTTCCATAATCAACACATGCGAGAGCTCCTGCATTGCAGTGTGTTAAAATTGTATCGCCATCGTCAATGACTTCAGCACCGTACTTTCCGATTGCCCTGTTTGTTGCCATGTCCTCTTCATACATCTTCAATGCTTCACTAAGTGCATCATCATCACTTTCAAGCACTCTGTCAACTGCCCAGAACAGATTAACAGCTGTAGGTCTTGCGGCCTTAATTTCCATTCCAGCTTTTTCCAAATCTACACCCTCAAGTTCGGCAAGCGCCAGCCCAAAAGCGGCAGACACTCCAATCGCTGGTGCTCCACGGACAGTCATGTTTTTAATTGCAACTATTACATCCTGATAGTCCTCACAGTATACATAGGTTAACTCATCAGGAAGCTTTCTTTGATCAATAAGTTTTAATTTGTTGTCTTCCCATTCAAGTGTTTTCATAGTAACACCTTATTAAAAAATATCCTAAAAAAAATAAGAAAAAAAGTATAATTAAGTGTTAGTTTCTAATTTTGTTTAATGTTTGAGCATTAATTTATAATTATACTTTTTAAAAAAATATCCTCACGGATTGATTAGAGACGTATTAAAAATACATCTTAATTATTATTTATCAATTAATCCTTTATAAGTTTTTATGTTAAATTGAATACTTTGCATAATATTTAGTAATACCCAACAATTAAGCATTTTCAGTCATTATCGGAACTACCTGTTTTTTACGTGAAACTACACCCTCAAGCAAAACGGTATTGTCCTCCAATTTGACGCCATATGCCTTTTCAACAAGACATGCCTTTTCTCCCAAAGCAATCACTTGGGAGTTGCTGTTTACGATATCGGTAATCAGAAGCATGAAAAGATCAAGACCTTCATCATCAATTATCTTGTTAATTCCAGCTTCAAGCTCATCCTTCATTGCCATCACGTCTGAAATATCGGCGGTGTTTACCTGATTTACAATTGATTTAACATCCTTGAAGTCGATCTGTTTTGCATCGAGAGATAAAATTTCTTCGATTGAAAAGCTGCTCAGGTCAGTTCCTGCCTTAAGCATTTCCAGACCGTATTCCTCAGCATCTATTCCTGCAATTTCTGCAAGCTTTTCGACTGCGGCCTTATCGTCTTCGGTAGTGGTAGGGGATTTTAAAAGAAGGGTGTCGGAAATGATTGCTGAAAGCATCAATGTTGCAATTTCCTTTGTAATTTCAACACCGTTTTCTTCATAAAGTTTGGCTAAAATTGTTTCGGTACATCCAACAGGTTCAAATCTTAGGAATAAAGGATAGGAAGTTTCCAAAGCCAATTTATGATGGTCAACTACTTTTAAAATGTTTGCGTTTTCGAGATTATCAACTGATTCTGCAGGAGAGTTGTGGTCAACCAAAATGACATTTGCGCCGTCTTCAACACTTTCCAAAAGTTCAGGAGCTTCAATGCCCAAATAGTCCAGAATAAATTCTGTTTCCTTGTTGATATTACCTAATCTGTAAGCTTGAGCTTCTGAGTTTCCCAATTCATTTTCCAAGTTAGCCATTACAATACTTGAAGTAATGGTATCGCTATCAGGACTTTTATGTCCAAAAACGTAAGTCTTAACCATATTATCGTTTTCCTCAAAAAAATTTGTATCTATTTAAATTATCTTTCTCATCCATATTTAATGTTGTGATATTGCAAAACCGAAATGTCAAACCTGATCAATAGATTCAGAATTTTTCACTCTAACATGCAGTTCATTAAACAAAAATATTTAAAATTGATATATACAAATATATCCATAGTGATAATCATGGACATTACTAAAAGTTACAATGAAAAGGAATTGACATTATCTATTGAGGGACGTATTGACACCATTACCTCAAAAGACCTTGATAAAGAGATTAATGATGAACTGGGAAATTTTGATTCATTGATAATGGATTTCACAGATTTGGAATACATTTCAAGTGCAGGACTTAGAGTTCTAATTGCGACTCAAAAGAAACTTAAAGCTGATGATGTTCCGTTTGTGATTAAGAACATTAATGAAGCTGTTGGCGAAATATTTAGAATGTCAGGTTTCGATAAAATTTTAGACATACAATGAACACAATAACTCTAAAACCCGAATTAACTGAATTATATGCTCTTAATGAGTTTATTTCAGATGAATTTCCTCACAAAGACATTCAAGTTAATCTGATTGTTGAAGAGATATTCGTAAATATCGTCAATTATTCAAAAACAGAATTCATTACCGTTAATGTGGAATATGAAAGCCCCACATTAACATTGGAGTTTATTGACAACGGTTTTGAATTTAATCCCCTTTTAAAAGAAAAACCTTCCATGCCAGATACGATTGAAGAAGCAGAAATCGGAGGGCTGGGCATTTATTTAACTAAAGAAATAGCTGACGAAATTGATTATCAATATATGAACGGTGAAAATCACTTGAAAATTGTTAAAAATGTGGAATGATGAAATCTAAACTGAAGAAAATAGCAATATCATTTTTGATAATGGTAATAATCCATTATGCACTTTCTCCTAATCTGTTCTGGACCCTGGGGATATCTACTCCCCATGTCGGATTAATATTTGTTTTAGGTTTATTGTTCGGACCATATGGTGCATTGGGTGCAACATTATCCAACATCATTCTGGATTTGCTTGATGGATACACCCCTATTGAAATACTTCCATCAGCAATCATCACTTTTGGAATTTCATATCTGGCATACAAGATCTGGTACTCCGGCATTAAAACAGACAAGATTACAAAACCAGTACTGGACAATAATTATCACCTTGGCCTATTTTTATCTACTATGGTAGTGTGCGGATTTATCTATTCTGCCCTTCACGCCGCATTACTGGGAATTATTTACGGAAACAGCATTGACGGATATTTTTTCGTTTCCTATTTTCTCAATTTCGTTAACTTAGGATTTATTTTTGGTATACTGGGCATTTGGCTTTCTAAAAAAATCGACCTTGTTGAAACCCCAAAAACATCAAAAAGGCAGATCAACAAAAAACTGTATCTAACATTATTCTGTGCATTATTAACTTTTACAGGCATTTTACTAATATCCATATTCCTGAACCTGGATACATCCATCATAATGGGAGAAATCACACTGATTACAATTTTATTATTCGCTTATCTGACAAAACCATTCGAACATGAGATACAACCAAGCGATGAAAACACGATAATTGAAGCAATTATACGCAATTTTCTCATAATAACATTAACAATCGCCATTTTTGGAGTGGTAATTTCCATGTTAAGCCTTAATCTTGTATCAAAAATAGATGATGGTAATATCTACTTAAGGCTAATGCCTATGCTTATAATAACCGACATCATCATAATTCTATTCTTTATTCCAGGAATGATTATTTTAAGATATATTGAAGGAAAAGTGGTCAAACCCATTTCATCATTTTCCGAAATCGAAGGATTCATCAATGAAAATGAAAAGATTGAAAGTGACGGGCTGGTGGAAATCTATTCCAGATACCTTAATGAACAGAATGAAATAGGAACCCTTGCCCGTTCATACACGGAGCTAATTAACCACAACAACAACTATATTGAAAACATCCGTGAAATTGAAGGTGAAAAGGAGCGCATTAATGCTGAGCTTGACATTGCAACAAAAATTCAGGCAGCAGCACTTCCAACCAGTGCAATAAAAATGGAGGATTTTATTGTCAATGGTTATTCCCATCCCGCAAAGGAAGTTGGAGGAGACTTTTTTGATTATTTCATGATAGATGAAGAAAATTTGGCCATTGTTATTGGGGATGCATCAGGCAAAGGAGTTCCGGCCGCAATAATTGCAATGATTACCCAGGTGAGCATCAAGCAGATATTGAATCATAATCAGGATCCTTCAAAAATTTTATACCTCCTCAATAATCAGATGTGTGAAAATAACTCCGAATCAATGTTTATCACATTATGGCTTGGAATCTATAACAGAAAAACTAAAAAATTAACATTTTCCAATGCAGGACACAATCCTCCGCTAATCAAAGAGAATGGAAAATTCAAGTATCTTGACATCAATAGCGGAATCGTGTTGGGAGTGATGGAAGATTTCGAGTATTCCAACGAAGAGATAACATTAACAAGTGAAATAGTGACATATACTGATGGAATAACTGACGCCAACAATGACAACAATGAAATGTATGGTGAAGAGAGGCTTTTAGACTTCTTCAATGGATTTGAAAGCAAAGAAGATCCAATCAAACCATTATTAAATGACATTAATGGTTTTACCGAAAATGCAGAACAATTTGATGACATGACATTAACATACTTAAAGATAGAATGATTAAATTAGCCTATTGCAACGTGGAAAACCTGGACTTAAAAAGAGGATACAAACTGGTTTCTGAAAAGCGCCAGGAAAAGATTGATTTTTACAGATTTGAAAAGGATAAAAAACTCAGCTGCGGCGCTTATCTTCTTTTGAAAAAATTATTGCTTGAGGAAAATGTCATTGAACCTCACTTTAAAACTGGAAAATACGGCAAGGCATACATATCCAACTATGAAAACATTCATTTCAATTTAAGTCATTCCGGCAAAATGGTTTTGTGTGCAATATCCGATAGGGAAGTTGGGGCGGATGTCGAATATATTGACTCTGAAATTGATTTGGACATAGCTAAAAATTACTTCTACAACAGCGAATATGAAAGCATCATGAACTCCGAAAACAGCCCCGAAGAATTTTTCAAATACTGGGTTTTGAAGGAAAGCTACATGAAATACACTGGTCTTGGAATGAATCTGGAACTGGACAGCTTTGAAATAATAATTGATGAGGAAATCAAACTTAAAAATGACAATAATAATCTGAAATTTAATTTATTTGGCATCCAAGACTATAAAATTGGAATTGCCAGCCATTACCCTGAAATTGAGTTGGATAAAGTGGGCGTCAATGAGCTGTATAAGATATGAAACTGTCTAAAGCATTTCTGGCGCTTCAAAATCCTTATTGAACCTCTCCGGCTTAAAGAAGCCGGAGAATTCTTGCACAAAAATGTTAAAAAAATAGAGAAAATAGATGAATAACATCTATTTTACTTTTACACTAGATTTAATTATGTCTTTACTATATGTGACCTTAACTGTGTAGGTTTTGCCCTTTTTAAGCTTTTTGATAACATTTTTCTTGAAGGTCTTTTTGGCAAGTCCTTTGGAGTTGGTTTTAACCTTGTAAGTTTTGCCGTTGAACTTGAATGTTATTGTCTTGCCTTTCACAAGTTTGCCGTTGATTTTAAGTTTAGCCTTCAAGACAAAGGATTTTGCAGACTTTTTGACAGTAACCTTGCTTGTTGTAAGCACCTGTTTTACAGTTATTTTATTGCTGTATGTTTTGCCGTTGTATGTGGTTTTAACAGCATATTTTCCAGGAGTTTGTGTTATCTTGACTTTGGCAACACCATCAGCGTCAGTTTTAACTGTAGCAGGTTTGCCGTTGATGTTAAACTTAACGATTTCACCGGCACCGACTGCACGTCCATCTTCGGTCGCCACTTTAACGGAGAAGTATTTGCCTCCACCATAATCAACTGAAATGTCTTTGTTGTTGATGATTTTACTGTCATCAATTACAGTATATGCTTTAAGGCAAACTGTTGAATCAAGTAAACTGGAATCCATCCACTCCTTACCGTCAACACTTACCATTGACACTCCTTCTTCAAGAGGACGTCTTAACTCAGCCGCAAATGGAACAGAATTGCTTTTGAATTCAACTTTAAATGTATCATTGACTTTCACAGGAACATATTTATCCAAAATGATTGTTCTGAATCCCTGGTATTCACTTATGCCTCTTTGAGTGTGCCTTAATTCACCCTTGACATAGACTTTTAGTTCATATTCGATTCCACTATCATTGAAGTAGGTTCCAACCGCTCCGATTAACTCGTTGAATATTGATTCATATTCATTTGAGTAACATGTGTAGTTTCCATCAAACATATAGATTCCAGCAAAGTCTGTCTGATAGTTTAAGTGATAGGGAATAGTGTTTTCAAAGATATATCCAGTTGCACCTGAAAGAAATCCCAGATACGATTGCCCAATGAATGACGGATCATAATAAGACAGGTAGAAATATCCATTATCTCCAAAATTGGTTCCCCAACTGTTTTTAATAATCCATGCGCCATCATCTTCAGGCGTGAGTATAAAGTTGTCTTTAGAGAAGTTATCATCCCATCCAATAACCGCCACTGCATGGTTAGGATATCGGATTTCTCCATCTTCATAAGTGGCATTTCCGTAGAGAGCATAGGTTTCCTCATTGTAGTAAGGAAGAAAATGGTCAGCTGAGTAATCAATTGAAAGGGCGCCATATTTCAATATCGCTTCCTTAACTTTTTGGATGGTTTGATTGGTATTGCCCCTGATGACAATTGCATCCTGAACATGAACTGTTTTATTCGAATCATAAATAATGTCTGAGAGTTTTCCAAGTTCATCATACACGTCGGAGTATCTCCATTGAACACCAAGCCAGCTTACGGCATATGCAATTCCATTTTCAGCATATCCTCCTTCCACAAGGTCGAATGAACCGTATTTTGAATACCTTAATTCCATCTTATACAAATTATTTACTGAAAAAGTGTAATTCAATCCTGTTGCTCTACGTATTGCAGATTCGATTGCACTTATTGAACCGAATGCCCAACATGAACCCATATCACCCTGATTATCAATCGGAGACACCCATCCCCAGTCGCGCAAATCAAATCTTGAAGGCAGATTATCGACAGTTATATTATTATTTTCCAATTTTACCGGTTCTGCATACAATCCCATGAAATACTCATACTCAGAATTGTCAGTCGATAGGGCATCACCCGCATAAGTGTTATTTTTTTCGCTGAATTCAGTAAATACAGCATAAATGCCCAATCCTCCATTTAAAGTAGGAATTTTCGACGTTGAAATCAGAGTAATATGAATAGATGGCATTTGCAGAGTCAGATATGTTAAAAGCAACTGCATTACCCATAAAAATGGAACCGTTAATATTTAAATCATAGCCATCATGAAATATTGCGCCTCTCTGATATAGTGCAGTGTTATTTGTGAAATTTGAATCGGCAATGTCGACACCAACTACAGATGTGTAAACGGCACCTCCGCAGGAGAATGCAAGATTGCTATCGAAAGTGGAATTGACAATATTAAGAAATCCGCTCAGTTGAACAATAGCGCCTCCAAAAGAACTGGAACAATTGGCAAACCTTGAATTGATGATGTCCATTGTTGCATTGTTGTCTATTCCGTCACCATGCATTCCTCCGGCATCAAAAAATATTGCACCCCCTTCATTTGCACAATTGGTATTTTCGAAAATGCAGTTTTCAACGACATAGGAGTGATTTCTAACCAAGGAATTTGAATATTTGATTCCGATAGCTCCCGCAGTCATATTCGCATATAAATTAGCGAATCTTGAATTTCTGACATTTAGCCAATATGTATTGGCATATATCGCAGCAGCATAATTACCTGTCAAATTATTGAATGTGACATTATCCACATTCAATTTAGCTTCATAACTAGCGACAATATGGCCCTTGTAAGTCACTTCCCCGCTATCAAATACAGAATCCTTAATGTTAACGATTGCAGCAGAAGTGTAGATGTCTGCATAATGCGATACTGTTGAATGAAAACTGCAATTAACTATATCCAACACAGTATATGTATCATTGAATCCCATAGAGTTTGGTCCGTCAGACGCTACAATAAAAACATTCTCTATCGAGTTTGTTTCATTATCATCTATGAATCTGACATTATTTAAAAAGCACATTCCCGTTTCTTCACTAATCGCAATAGGATTTGCATTCATCAATGTCAGGTTATTGACATATAAAATAGATTCATTAATATTGAATGAAATTGCCTTGTTTTTACAATTGATGACATGATTATTACCGTTTATTGTTGTATTGCCCATTACTGCAATGCCTCTGATAAAATCACCGTCGATTTCTTCGACAAATTCATAATCCGAGTCCAAATCACACATGACAATATCACTTTCCGTATTGCCATAAATGGTTTCATTTAGCTCATAAAATGATTTGGGACTAACATCATCAGCATCAACCGCACCAGTCTGATTTAAATCGGCCGCATTGACTGCACCCACTGACAGAGTTAATATTAATGTCAATATTATAAAAATAATATGTCCTTTTTTCATTATATCCCCATTATTTTTAATTGATTTAATATCTATTGAATAGACATATTAAAAATAACGGAAAAACTAAAAAATGTTAAAAAAATAGTAAATAGGATAATTAGAATGCAATTGCATTAACATTATTATCCTTATTGAAGTCGTTTAATTGTGAAACTAAATCTGAATTAGATACATTGCTTGTGTCTTTTGCCCAGAATACGACAATGAAGTTTTCGCCGTCACAGTCAATTACTTCGGCAACGCCATGCTGTGCGTGGTCATAGTCTGTGAAGTTAACTGTGTTGTCTGAGTTTTTGTCTATTTTGAAATCATCGTCAGGAGTTAGGTAGTCTTTGCCTTCGTCATGAATCAAATCATCGTAGGCATCATTGTCGTCATCGCCGAATTCTTTGTAGACGGTGATTCCGGAATCCTGATTTGCATTGAGATACAATGAACTGTAATTTCCTTTGTATGCATGGTTGTATGATCCATCTACCTGAAAGTCATTTACTGTTTTTTGTGCACTTACCGCTCCGAATAGAAGCATGGAAGTCACAATAAAATTGCTATGTTTCTTAAATCCATATTATCACCTTTGATTTGTATGTAATGTTTAATTTTTGAAAATGCTTCAAAAGCACAATTGATAATATGAAATAGGCACTATATAAAGCTTTTCGAGTGCAAGCACTCACTTGCATCCTTAAAAGATAAAAAAAAGAATAATTAAAAGTTTATTTTAAGAAATAATTAAAATTAAACTTCCATTGATTGTTAAATACATTATTTGCAAGAACATTTGTTTCAGCACTGATTTTGAACATGCCCTTACGGATTGATGCCCTCAAACATGATGTTTATCAAATCATCTGCATAATAATTTGTTTCAAAGTCAAGATCCTTATTATATATCTTCCAGAGAATAACAGACTGGAACAGCATGCCAAAACACATGATGGCCAGTGATTTAGGATTAACTTCCCTGATTATCCCTTTCTCTATTTTTATTTTGAAAAATTCCTCTAATTTGTTCAATATCACGTCAGTAATGCCAGATAGCAAATTCTTTTTCTCAGGAATTTCCCTGACTTCCTCCATAGCTATTCTGAGAATGCTGAAATCATCATCTGAAAGGTTCAGGATGCCGAAAAATGAAATCTTGAGATATTCTTCAATTCCTTCATCCTCTTCAAATTCAAAGATTTCTTCCAATTGCTTAATGAATAACTCCAGATAATAATCTTTTGTTACCTTGACCAGATTGTTCTTATTTTGAAATTTTCTGAAGATTGTTACTTCATTCACTCCCGCTTCGGCAGCTATCTTTTTTGTTGTCGCTTTGGCGAAGCCTTCCCTTTGAAGAATTCCGAATGTTGCCTTGATAATCTTTAAGTCAGTGCTGTTAAATTCAGTCATGAATATAGATATATTTCTAATCATATATAATTCAGTTATATTAATGAGATTCCATGACAATAATTTTTTCCACAAGCCCTTTTAATGCATCCTCTTAAATTAACACGACAAAATATTATAATAATACTTTTTCATTCTTTTTTTATGATTTTAAGATGCAAGTGAGCACTTACATTCGAAAATATTTCTATATGGTCGTTTTAATAAATTATAGCAATGAAACGTGCGGGTTTCATTAAAACAACTAAATTTATGGAGGACAATATCATGAAAAATTTCAACATACTATGTTTACTAATGTTCTGCGCATTAATTTTCATGGCAGTTTCATGCGTTAATGCAACTGACGTCAATGATACAAGCATTATTGTCCATGATGACAGCGCAATACATGTAAACAATCAAGCAACAACATCTCTAAGCAACCAGACACCAATCGAAGATACTGTTAGTGTGGAAAAAAGCATTCCAACAACAGTAACAGTAGCAAACGACATGAAAAATCCGGAAAAAGAAATTCCGAAAACTACACAGGCAAAAGACAATCACGGTTCAATGACCGAATTGAAAAACCAGTTGAAATTCATCAAAAGCGGAAGCACATACACTTTCACTAAAGATTATCAGTTTGTAAAAGGAAAAGACATTATTCATGCTCTCGTCATAATGGGAAACAATGTAGTCATCGCCGGAAATGGCCACACCATAGACGGGAAAAACCTAATGGATCATCTCATCATAAGCGGAAACAAAGTAACAATTAAAAATCTGACCATAACCCATTTCAAAAATAGAAACAACTGCCCTATTGAATGGAACGGAAACAATGGAGTTTTAAGCAACTGCACCCTCACTGAAAATTCAGGAATAATGGGCGGGGCAATAGTATGGAACGGAATAAACGGAGCCATCAGAAACTCCAATTTCAAAAACAACACCGCTCAAAAGATAGCTGGTGCAATCTACATCAAAGGCGAAAACATGAACGTCGAAAATTCAACATTCACCAACTGCGGATCAAAAATAGTCGGTGAGGCAATCTACGTGAGCCCTAACGTCAAACACTGGAAAGTGACAGGAACATTCAATAACGTCAATGGAATTGTCGACGGCAGCAAAACCAACATTAAATTAGACTTCTTAAGCAAAACCCATGAAACCAGACTTAATGAAAACAACATCGACCTGGGCCTCTATTGTATAAAGCATTAGTGACCGGAAAAGCAAACTATCTCAACAGCAATACTCTCTTCTACGGCAGATACATCAACAGCAATACCTACGAATTGGTCATCCACAGAATATTTCCAAATCATATAATCTATGAAAAACACTTCACTTTCCAAAACGTGCAAAACCCAAACGACATCTGCAATAGCCTAATAAACAACCAGGACCACATGAGCCAGATGATTATTAAGAATGTGGACATTTGGGAAACCGGCCAATATGGCAATGCAGTCTCCACAAACAGCAATGTTTTAAACAATATTTTGAATACAATACCTGCCAGCGAAAGAGGATCCCTCGTCAAAGCACTGAACATTAACTTCAAACAGACTTTAACAATCAGCTCAAAAGAAACCCTGAATCCTGCTTCCACCGGTTTTGATGTGATAAACATCAATGGTAACGGTTCCAAAATCACAGGCGGAGCATCAAGTGATGACGAATACAAATTTGCTACACTTAAATCAGGTAAAAATAATTTCCATATCTAATTTGACAATTGACGGATTCAACACAGCAATTGAAAACTTCGGAGGCACATATTACCTAAACGGAGTCACACTCTCAAACAACAAAATGGACTACCTGATTGACAGAGATTGGGGCGCTGCAATCATCAACACAGGAGAATGCGTCTGCAACAACTGTTCATTCCTGAACAATTACGCTAAAAACGGCGGTGCAATCTTCAATCAAGGTACATTAAAAATAAACAACTGCAAATTCAAAGACAATTACACATATAATGAAGGAGACAACATATGCAACGGAAAAGGTGGCGTTGTAATAGTTAATGGAAAAGACTGCAGTGACGGCATCGGAATCGTTCACAAAGCAGAAAGCTACAGCGCAACAGAATCCAAACTCATAAGTGTAGGTGGAGTTATCTTAAGCATAGGTACAGGAATTGCGGCAGGAATCATTACAGCAAATCCAGTTGCAGGTTTCGCAGTAGGTGCAGCAGTAGGTGCCGGAATAGGTGCACTCAGTGCAGGAATAATCATAAAACATGAATTTGATGTGAACTATAATAGGGCTTCACTTGCTGCAACATTAATAATCAGCGACGCATTATGTGGAGGATTCGGAGGATGTGCTGCAGGATCAATGACCCTTGAAATGACCTCAGCCACATATGAAGGAATCAGTCCGGGAATCCACATATTCGGAGAATTTTTAGGCATCGGCGCTAAAATAGCTGAATGTAACATAAACCACATTAATGCCTAAAAACATCAAGGTTTGGAATTGCTGACAACCCTCCATAATATTGTCGAAACACATCGGCAATTCCTTACTTCAACCATCACCAATCATGATTTTTAAAACGTTAAATAGTATTAAATCCCCATTATCAATGCCAAATGAACTATTTTTTAAAAATGAATTTTAAAAATTATTATTTTAATTATTAAATATGTAAGTGTGCACTTACATTCGAAAAACTTTATATATGGTCTTTTTCATATAATTACTTGTGTGAAAAATGCTAATCAAAAGATTAACATGCCACAGTTAAAATTTATCAGGTGATTATTATGAAGATGCATAAGATTTGTCCAAGATGCGGATCTAGAAATGTTGATTGGATCATACCTCAAAACTGGTCCCAATGCATTTGCAGAGACTGTGATTTCACAGGACCAATTATTGAAGGAAACGACGACCTTGCTGAAGAGATTCATGAAGCATACATGGAGTCTTTAGAGGAAAACGGCGAATAAAATAGGAGGGGTTGAAATGTTAGGATTGAACAAAACCCAATATGATGAAAGCGTTAAAAATGCTCCAAACAATGATTCATATCAAATGATATCTACATTATTTGCAAATAACAACAAAATCGGCGTGAATGCATTGTCACTTACAGTACTCAATTTAATAAACAAAGGCCAGATCAAATGCGATATCGATATGGACGATTCATATGAAGTGGGAAAGAAATTAACCCCAGAGGACATGGAAGTAATGAAAAGGATTACCCTTAGAATCGCAAACCAAGGCGAGCTTAAAACTTCAGAAACATCAGCAATCAATCTGCTTAAAAACATGAACAGGAACAAAAAGTTCAATCTGAAGGCCATGGCAAAGCAAAGCAACAACACTTCAGTCGCCAACAAATTTGAAAAGGACCTCAACGAATATGTAAATGCGGTTAAAAGTGAAAACGGCTATGACGGTGAAAACTACAAAGACATTTTGGAAAAAGGCAAATTAACCGGCAATGGAAAGGAACTCAAAAAGGAATGGAAAAACTTCCAGGACTATTTGAAATCAAAAGATTTGACAGAAAAATACCCTCCAGAGTCCGCTGAAGAGAATTCATCCCAAATCATCTATGGTGCATGCTTTGAAATTGAAAGGGATGCATTGAAAATAAGGCAAAACAACACAATTTTGACCGATTTCATTGACAAGGATGGATACAAGCTATTGAACATTATCTTCAATAACGCTTTGCTGAATGTCAGCGAAAAAAGGAGAGGAGACGGAATATTCTACGGAGTAAACGACAAATACACCATTCCTGGAGGAGGATAATCGTAATAACATGTTTTGAATATTGACACCTGATATTCAAAACTTTATTTTTTTATCAAGATTAACCATCAAAATAATCAATTTTCCACCCAATTTAACATTACTATTGAGATTATCCATTAATTTAATAGCACTTAGATTGACATTAACGATTTCTATTTTGGAATATGAATGCATTTCACTTTGGGATATATATCGCATTGACCAATAACAATCATTTCGCAAAATCAGTGATGGTAATGTGAAAAAAAATATAAAAAAAGTATTTAGTAATGACTTTGTGGAGTCATTCCTAAATGATGATCTTCGCTTTTCTTACCGGGTATTCCATAGGCATCCGCCCTGCATTGAGTGCATGCTCTGAATACAGGTATGATTTCTTCCACTTGCTCTCTGACGGACTCCATCATTGAGCAGTCAGGGCGTGAATAATGTTTCATTTTTGCTAAAGGAATCAATGGCAATATGTTCATTAAAGAAGCTCCCCTTTTCTTGACTTCTTTAGCTATTTCAACAATATGCTCATCATTCAATCCTGGAATTAAAACTGAATTGACCTTAACGACCAACCCGTTGGCTGCTGCCTTTTCTACACCTTCAAGCTGGTTTTTGATTAAAATTTCAACAGCCTCATAACCTTTGTAGACTTTACCCTCATACTTAATGAATGAATAAATATCAACAGCAATGTCCGGATCTATCGCATTGATTGTTACAGTAACAGAGTTCACACCAAGTTCAGCAAGCCTGTCTGCATATTTTGGAAGCAAAAGCCCATTTGTACTCATACATTTGATTAAATCAGGCTGTTCTTCAGCCAGCTTTTCAAAGAATTTGAATGTTTCTTCATTAGCCAGTGAATCACCAGGACCTGCCACCCCCACAACGGCAATTGGACCGTCGGCAGTGACGTCATTGACATGTTTGATTGCAGCATCTGCATCCATTACACAGCTTGCAACACCCGGCCTGTTTTCCTCATCGTTAATGTCTCTTGTACAGAAGTTACAGAAGATATTGCATTTTGGTGCAACAGGCACATGTGCCCTACCAACTTTATCATGCATTTTTTCATTAAAGCATGGATGTGCTTTAGTTATATGTGCAAATCTTGAACCTTTGTGTTCAGCCATAGTATCACTTCTCCAATATAACTCGTGTTAATTTGTATTATTACGAACAAATATATAAAGTTTTCTATTTGCCGTTGTTTAACTCATCAATATACTCATTAGCTTTTTCAATCCATGCATCCTTGATTAGCTCGTCTGTAGCTACAACTGCAACGATGTCCTCGGTTGACATGTCTTTGATAATCTTGAAACCTTCAGGCAATATTCTAAAGATTGCATCATAGATTCTCCTCTGCAGATTTGAGTGAGGGTCATCAATGATTAATGTTTTCAAACCGGATTGGTCACCGTTAATCTCAAGCTGATACCTGTTAGGCTGATAGATTTCATCTCTTGAAAATCTTGCCCATAACTGCTTTAAGATGTTTGGAAGATAATTTTCATCGTCAACAATGATTCTTGTAATGTCTTCAGCCTTTACATAAGACAGAGTAGCCACATCTTCAAAGGCAATTGCATTTGAAGTTTTTCTCATTTTAATGGCAAGGACAAAAACAGGATCATCAGGATTGACATAAGCCTTCAAATCATCGACTGATGAACCTAAAACCAAATCCTGGAATATCTGTTTGATGATAATTTCGTAAACTTCTGCGCCTTTTTCATCATAGCATTCAACTAACATCGAATCAACCCTTAAGATTATTTGTCATCGTGTCTGTGTCCCATACCGGATACAAGAAGGGCCGCTCCGACAGCACCGATATGTTGTGAATATTCCGGAACGATAACTTCAATTCCACCTAAAGTTTCACTTACGGCTTCAACAAGACCTGAGATTAAACTTGTTCCTCCTACCTGGATTAAAGGTTCACGGATGTCAATTTCCTGAAGCTGCTGTTCGTAAACCTGTTCTGATACTGAGTGACATGCCGCAGCAGCCACATCAGCTTTGGAACCGCCTGCCGCAAGTGTTGTAACAAGGTCCTGAATACCGAAAACGATACAGTATGAGTTGAGCATAGCCTTTCTCCAGTCTCCCTGTACGGCCAATGGACCGAGTTCAGTGATGTCCACATCCAGCCTACGGGAAGTCATGTCCAGGAATCTTCCGGAGGCACCTGCACAGATACCGCCCATGGTAAAGTTGTCCGGAATACCGTTGTTAACAGTAATAACCTTGTTGTCCATACCGCCGATATCCAATACGGTAGCTTCTCCTTTCTGACAGTCTGCAAGATATACTGCACCTTTTGCATTGACTGACAATTCTTCCTGAATGAGTTCAGCTCCGAATTCCTGACCCATAGTGAATCTTCCGTAACCTGTAGTTCCGATACCGTCAACATCATCCCAACCATAGTCTGTGTTGGAAAATGCTTCTGCGGCAGCGGTCTTTGCAGATTCAATAATGTCTTTGGTGGCTGTCCAACCGGTACCGATGACCTGGTTGTTTTCCATAAGAACCGCTTTTGTAGTGGTTGAACCTGAGTCAAGTCCAAGAGTGAGGCCTTCCTGTTTTTCACGTGCAAGAATGCTTCTGCGTGTAACTGTAGTGGCCAGAGCTTCCATACGAATAAAGAGTTCATCAGCTTTTGTCCTTTCTGTAAATGAATAGGTAACTACCGGAATACGAGTATTGTTCTGAATGAAACGTCTTACCTCATTTCTAACCAATGCCGCTTCGGCACATCTGAAACATGTTGCAATGAATACGGCATCAGGTTTTGACCTGCCTTCTACAATGGCCATAGCCCTTGCAATCATCAATTTCAGACTTGAACTTTGAGCTGAAAAACCAAATTTCTCATAAGATTCATCAATGTAATCCAAATCGATTTCAGGAAGAACAATTTCGGCACCGAACTTGTTTGCTGCCTTTTCAATTTCCTTTTGAATTCCACTATATTCTGTTCCACATGAAACTAAAGCAATTTTAACCATTATTATTCCTCCTCAGCAGTTTCTTCCAATGAATCTACGAATTCGTTAATTTCATTCACCATGACATAGGTTTCATCCTGATTGGTAGGATAATTAAGTTCCAATACAGGAATTCCCTTATTTCTCAATAAAAAGATTGACAGTTCATTAGTTCTTGCACATCCGATACATCCGAAACCGTATGGCGCCCCGTCAACAACTATAGCTGCTTCGGCTTCATCTATAAGAGGGCCGATGATGGCCATCCTTCCACGAACACCTGAAGGCACTTCGATAGCTGCGTATTTAAGACCTTTAATCGGGTCCTCTTCGGTAATGTTCATCGGTGGAGAATCAATTTCTGGATCTTTGATTTTTTGTCTGATTTGTTTTTGAAGAACTAAAGGAGTATGACCTTTTCTTTCAAGTAAATCTGCTAAGATTAATGAGTTTGGAGGATAAATAGCAATTTTAACCATATTTTCACCTATTCTTTATTTTCTAAACATTCATTCATAATTTTCTTAAATTCGTCAACGTCAACTGGTTTTTTCTCTTCCAATTCAACTTCCTTCGGATTTTCCAAGGCTTCGGCGACAAAACCCAGTATTCTGTATTCCTTTTCCATTTGGTGGAATCCTTCCCTAGGCCCAAATCTGTGACCCCTGCATCTTCTAGGGTCACCCGGAGCAAAACCTCTTTCCTTTGTGAAAATGTGGTTTGGATCTAGCTTTCTTATTTCCTCAATGGCCTTGTAGACATCTTCACTTTTACCGCTTATCATTGAACCGTAGCAGGTGTTTTTGATTGTCAGCGGCAAACCGAGCATATGAAACTCGTTTACTATCTGCTGTTCGCTTACATGAGCTCCAGGCCCGATGAAAATCATACGGGTAATTACATCAGGGTCCCAATCCTCTTTACCTAAATCAGGACTCATGGTTAGATTCGGTGACATAAACTTCAACTCCTTCTTTTAAACTTTCAAGATAATCATAATCTGAAACGATATCTCCAATAATGTTTGTGGCTTCAAAATTTTCCGCAGTAGGTCCGAATTCGGCATTGTCCTCAAACCTGATACCGATTAGACCTGCGCTTTTGGAAGCCATGTTGGTAATCCCTATTTGGCCCATGATGACCTTGTCAATCGGGTTGTTTTCAGGAACCAGTCCTTTTGCAGCTTTCTTATCCCCTTCAAATATGAGAATATGCATTCCAGGCACTGCAAAGTGAACCTTGATTTTACCGACAGGATTTTCCAAAAGACCTGAGAGACGTTTGAAATATTTAACAGACCTTGGTGCATTATCTACAAATTTGATTTTGCAGATATCCTCTTTCTTAACCGCCTTAGTGATTACATGACCTTCTTTTAGGATATCGATTGTATGTCTAGGATTCTGTTCGACAATGATTGCATCATCATCTACCAATCCATCAATCAAATGTTCAACACCGGCTTCAGATAACATCTTGTTAACTGCACCCTGAGTTTGGTTAAGTAACACTAATCTTTGCTGTTCTGACTGGACAGTGATAAAGTCATTCTCTTTTGCGATATCGATGATTTCCATACCTTTTACAATTTTTCCGACTGTGGTGTGGTTCGGTGTCAATACCCTGTTTTCACGATATATGAAAAGCTTTCCAACACCCTTACCGGTATTTCTGATAGTCATTGTTCCCCTGAGTCTCTGAGTAGTGTCCTCTTTAGGTTTATCAAGACCTTCAAGTTCGTAAATACCTAAAAATGATTCACTGTCATAAGAAACCTTAATTCTGCCGTCCTTGATTATGGAAAACAGATGCTCAACACAGATAGGTGATTTGTCATTGACCTCAAAAGATATATAGGTGTACAATTCATTTCCTTCCTCGAGAACTGTGCTCAAATCGGATACTGAAGCGCTGTCGGTTGTTGTGCTTCTTTCGATAATCGGTTCGATGCCAGTTACCTTATCGTCATCTGTGAGATTTTCCAATGTCTTTCTGCCTCCGATAACACGGGCAAAGATACCCTTGTTGTATGGAGGAACACTGTAGACATTGGTTGTGTTCTCCTTTAGCATAATCAAATGAGTAGACTCATTACTGAAACTGGATAAACTTAAAACAACATCTCCCTCAAAATATTTGTATTCGTCGTGAGTAGGTTCCAAATCAGTTACGATAGGACCGATTGCCACTTCTGTAGGAGTGGACCATCTGATGTCCAAATCAACAAAATCCTCGTATTGGTTTTTCCAGACGTCTACCAAAGGCTTTGCCTCTTGTGACTCTTCCAACTGGAGGATGATGGAACCTTTATTTGTCTTAATTTTATACTTATCAATGTTCTTCTCAAGTTCCTTTTTACCTTTAATCAAACAGACAATACTACCAGGAGTATATGGGGCATTGGTTTGGTCAATTACATCCTGTATTGAAGAACCGTCCGCCACATCTATTTCTTCTCCATTAATTTTAATTAACATACAATCTCCTAATAAGAATTTTTAATATTATATATTTATCATCTTATTATATATTAAAATTATTTATTTGATTTTCAAAAATTTTATAAACACACACTGCTAACAATATATTAAAAAGGAGGAAAAATAACATGACCATTGCAAAAAAACATATTTTTTCTTTAATATTGATTCTGATATTGGCGATTGGAGCAATATCAATAGCCAATGCATACACTGGCACAGGCTTTTCACACAACATTCCAAGCTCCAAATACTATGACATGTCCGCTTCGGATATCCTAAGCCAATACCCCGATACAGAATGCCACGTTGAGGAAAGTGCAGTCTGCACACAGGTTGTGGATGGAGACACAATATATCTGGACAACGGCAAAAAGATCCGTTTTGTCGGAGTGAATACTCCTGAAAGAGGGGTTGAAGGATACATTGCATCCAAGAACTTTGTTCAGAAATTATGCCTCAATAAAAAAGTCGGCATCGACATTGACGACAGGAAGCACAACGACAAGTACGGACGTACATTGGCGGTCGTTATTGTCGACGGAAAAAACGTTAATGAAATGCTTTTAAAAGAAGGGCTTGCAGAGATAATGTACATGCCTCCAAGCGAGTTTTATCCATACAACTGGGCGGGAAGCAACACACATGTGGCAGATACGCACAGCCCGTCATCTTCATCGTCAAACAGCTATTCCAGTGACACTTCTTCATCTTCATCATCGGGCTCCGGAAGCTATGTTGCAAATGCAAATACCGGAAAATTCCATGTTGCAAGCTGCGGAAGCGTGAGCAAAATGTCTGAAAAGAATAAAGTATTTCTATCAAGCAGGGATGAAGCGATAAATCAAGGATACGAACCTTGCAAAAGGTGTAATCCTTAATTTTCTTATTTTTTTTAATTCAAGTATTTCAATGATTCGATTTCCCTTTCAAATTTGCCCAAATCATTATCATCGACAATGTTTGAATAAAGCAATCCCAATGAGTAGTTGCCGATACTTTCCAGTGTCGGAATAACTATGCAGATGTATA
This sequence comes from uncultured Methanobrevibacter sp., assembly GCF_947169325.1. Taxonomy (GTDB): domain Archaea; phylum Methanobacteriota; class Methanobacteria; order Methanobacteriales; family Methanobacteriaceae; genus Methanocatella. The sequence goes on from NZ_CAMVPN010000018.1 coordinate 23,709, forward strand.
TCAAGATACCGACATACGGAATTGCGATTATCCATGATGAAATGAATGAAACGACAATCATCAGTATCGCCATGAAGATTATCCATTTGAGTATGTTGACGACACCAATCTTTCTGATATCTCCGACAACCTTATGCATCTTCAAGGCTTCAGTCAGACTGTTTAAATAAGCCAGCCTTGCCTTTGCAAAGAACAAAAGGATTTCAAATATGATATAGACTATAAGAACAACCAGAACTATTAGAATAAAAGAGAATATGAAATTGTGAATCTTTAGTTCCGCCAGCATGCCCATAACTGATGATCCAAATATGGAAAATGCAATGAAAAATACCAAAGCGGGCACAATCATATATGCAATTCTCAAAACAAGCAATCTGATGGAATCGTATATGTTTTTGGCAAAATTCAGGGAAGGCATCGCAGATGATTCGTTCAATCCGATATCCACCATTGAAAACAGATATCCCGGTGCAATTAAAAGGAATAATAAAAATGCCACACCTCCGAAAATAGTGACATACCTGTTGTCAAATATCATGCCAATTGGAATAATGGCTGCCAAAATGAATAGAATGAAAAGAATCGGCAATTTCTTAATGTTTCTGAAAGGATACTTAACTGAATTTGATACTATTTTGCCAACATTCATAAAACCACCTGATTATCTGAAAATGAATACAGGATTTTTGTCCTGGTTGAAGACTTCGGCCTGCTGGTCCTGATAATTCAAAATCAGGGAATTTGAGTCAGTCACCTCGCCGACCACTTCTGCTTCAATGGAATACCTGGCAAGATATTCCTTGACGTATTCGCATTTGTCTTCGGTTGTAGTGAATACGAATCCGGAACCCGGATATGACCTTAGCCAATCCTCCCAGCTAACGCTTTCGTTTCTTGGAATGTCCTCGAGATTGACGACAGCTCCTTTGCGGGAAGTTTCCAGAAGCATTTCAAGGGTTCCTAAAATTCCAGGATTTGAAATGTCCTTTCCTGATTTTATGTAATCGTTTTCTGCAAGATATTGGACAGCTGTAATCTGGTCACGAACCAATTGAGCATCCTTGTCATAAGTTGTGTCCCAATTGAGGCTGAACATCTCATGGGGCTTGCCGTCAAGGTCGATTGCCACAATTACCTTGTCTCCCTCTTCAGCGGCAAAGCTTGTGATGATTTTGTCCTTCTGGGCGATTCCCACAATGGCCACTCCCAATGAATCCACTTCACCGTCAGGGTGAAGGTGGCCTCCGACCATAGGAACTCCAAACTTCAGGCATCCGTCTTTGATTCCATTCAGCAAATCTTCGTAAATCTCATCATTGCTTATTGACATTATGTTAACCATTGCAAGGGGTTTTCCTCCCATTGCAGCAATATCATTAACATTAACAAGCACGGAACAGTATCCTGCCCAGTAAGGGTTCACATTCATGATGTCTCCCCAGATTCCATCTGCGGCAATCAACATTACCTGATTGTTTCCGATGTCAATGGCTGAAGCGTCATCGCCTATGTCAATGACAACGTTTCCAGAAACGTTATATGATTCTTTCAAAAGGGAAATTACATTGTCGATTGAGCTTTTACGTGATACTCCTTTAAATTCTTGAATAGATTTAACAAGATTTTCAAAATCCAAGATTACACTTCCTGATTTATTTGATATAATTTATTTTGTATTTGCAATTAATATTTTTTATTATTTCAATGATTTTTTCCTCAAGCTCCGAAATATTTGAAAAATCATATGTGACCTGTTTGCCGTCGAAGATTATCCTTTTAATATATTGACCGCAGACATCATCAAAACCACTTTCGACTTCAAAGATGACAGAATCTTTAACCTTGAATCCATCTGCTACAACCTTGTCCAAATCACCATCAGTTATTCCCACCACAGGTATATCAAACCGATACAAAATGTCAGAAGATATCAATGTCGTATCATCACCGATTGTGATAACCACACTGGAGTCCCTGAACCTGTAAACATCCTCGCCTGCATGGTCCAAAAATGCTACCTTAAATTCTTCAGGCTTTTGCTTATCCAAAACCCGTGGCTTGACTTTTGCATTCCTCAAAAGACCTGTTTTGATAATTGCAGTCTCAAGGTCGACTTCACCCAGCTTTTCAAGGCCATGTTCCTTAAGTTTTCCGCCGACAATGTCGACTATATGATTGTCTTTAGCTATTAAAATCAGCTTATCGGAGTCTGTTCTGCCAATGACAACACTGTTGACCATTATATTCTCACCTGGGCTCACCCCATGAACGATTCTTTGGTTGACTCCCGCATCATCCTGCCTGATGTGATTGTCATAGACCTCTTCGGGAGTTACAACGGCCAAACCCAACCTTTCGGAGAGTTCATTGACGATGTCCAAATCACAGTTCCAGGCAATGATGCTTCCATCGCATTCACCTGGACGTTCAATCTGAATAACCGGAACGTTATTGTCAGAAATCTTATCGGTGAAATGGCTGTAAACCTTATATCCGAATACCTGACCGGTCACATCGGATTTTCCATAGTTCAAAAGAAAGATCACGTCAACGCCATCATCATAAAATATCTTTATGGAATCGCTTGGAACCAGCTTGCGTGAAATGTCGATGACATCTTCCAGACTCGCATCTATGACTGCTGTTCTTCCCATAGTTCCGCCCAGCCTTGCTGAAACCTCACCATATTCCCCAAGCAATTCTATAAGTTTCAATGCATAACCGGAATCGATTATGTTGGGTCCGTGAACAACCACTCCAATCCTCATTTGTTCACCCTGATTCGTTTCTTGAATATTCTGGAACCGCAAATTTCACAGTCATCAAACGGATAGTCCTCACCATATTCCTTCTTGCATCCTTCACAAACCTTCTTCCAGTTGTATATTCCTCTGATTCCTTTGGTCATTACCCCAGAATATGGGATTTCCATGATTTTTGAAGTGTTCTGGATTGTATAATCGTCACTGATCAGCTTCACATTTTCACCCCGTTGCATCAGCATGTATGCCAGTGAAATCAGCTTAACGTCCTGTGAGGACAATCTCAGGACATCCCCGCTTTTGGAGATTATTTCACCAACCTCATCAATGTAGACTTGAGGAACGTCTTCGATAACCAGCAGTCCCTCATTTACGGCACTGTCAAATTTTAACCGTGATTCGAAATCCTTGATTTCGGCGGTGATTTCAGGAACAGTGCAATTCCTTTTTGAAGTAATTTGAAATCCATTTATAAAAGCCGATGCGTCCAATACATAACAAATTTCCATGATGAATATTTTAATCATGAAAATTAATAAATCTTAGCCATTAAAATTCACACCTCCTCAAAAATTTGTTGGTAGACATTTGGGAGAGAGTTGGGAGAAAGTTGGGAGAGAGTTGGGAGGAACTTGGGAGAGTTTTGGAATAAGATTGGGAGAGTTTTGGAACAGAATTTGGAGACATTTGGGAGACTTTTGGAAAAATCTATTTAAATATATGTAGCAAAATGAGATATTACCGAAAATTCATGGGGTTTTTACAAGAATTTTCATATAATATAAAAAAAGGATGATGATGAAAATGTACGTTAACAATGGAATAAACGATGAAATACGATTTCTTGCACAATCCGAAATCCGACTAAAAATTCTCAGCGAACTTAACAAACGCCCGGATAACGTGAGAGGGCTTGTAAAAGAGACAAAGATAACCTACAGTTCCGTGTCAAGCAATGTCTCAAAGCTGGAGGAGAACAACTACATCAGAAAATTCAACGGAAAATATTACATTGACCCTATGGCAAGAATCTATTTTAAAACACTTATGGATTTCAAGAAAAGCATTGAAATCATTAAGGATTTTCACTCATTTTGGTATAAGCACAATCTTGGACAGATGAGCATCAATTCAATGAGAAACATCAATGATTTGAAAAACTCAAAACTGATTGAAACCACACCCCTGGACATCTACAAAACACACACAACAATCAAAAATCAGCTGTTCAACTCAAAAGATGTAAAGGCAATTTTTCCATATCTTCATCCGGAATATCCTAAACTGCTTGAAAGGATATTGAAAAACGGAGGTTCCATCGAGTTAATCCTCCCAAGAGAGATAACTAGCGCCATAATGAGACCTATCGATGAAACCTTAAAGAAAAATTCCATCAAGAAAGGGAAATTAAAAATTAGAACAGTTAAAGAAGATTTAAACTTGTATTTAACAATTTGCGATAAAAGTATGAGTTTAGGACTCTTTAAGACCGACGGAAGCTTTGATCAGAATAGGATTCTAGTGTCAAAAGATGAAAAATCTTGCCAGTGGGCGGAAGAATTATTTGAATATGTCAAGGACAAGGTGATATGATGACCAACCCAAAAACCAAAAAAGAATTAAATAAAGAGTTCAAAGATATAAAGTATATACTTACTTCAAGCATGAGAACAAAATTGCTTTTGGCAATATATGATGTTCCCATGAACTTGGATGAGTTAAGGGGTGTTTTAAAAAAACCCTCCGCCACCATATTACATGGTTTAAAGGAACTGGAAGCTATCAATTTAGTCAGAAAGTCACAAAAATACTATGAATTAACTTCAAACGGATATTTGCTGACTACTAATATGATTAAACTGATAGATAATTGGTATTCCCTCAGCAAAAGTGAGATATTTTGGAATAACCATGACCTTTCAGATATTCCTGAGGAGATAATTAGGGACATTTACCTTCTAAAAGACGCAGAATACATCAGTTCAACAACAAGCGACCTATCAATCGCTTTCAACAAATACATAAAATTAATTTCAAAAGCTAAAGAACTAACAATACTACTACCAATCTACTCCGAAAATCATTTCAAGCACATGATTGTGTTTTTGAATGAAGGTAAACTTGAAAAATTGGATCTGATTGTTAGTGAGGAAATATACAATTCAATTCAAAGGAATGAATTGTTCAAAAGAGATTTGCTTGAAAATGAAAAAGTGAACACCATCGTCACTTCCAAAAGATTTAAAATATTTCTGACCTACTCCGAGCGGTTCATGTCTTTAACATTATTTTTTAAGGACGGACATTATGACGATTCCCACATTTTAATCGCCAAAGATGATGACGCCAGAAAATGGGCATTGTCTTTAATAAATTCATTTCAAGGGTGATCCGGCTGATTTCAAATAATGTTTTATTAAATATTTTAGATTACAACGATAAAGAGTTATATGATTTAATAGTAATCAGGAATGGTGGCATGAACACTATGAGAATCATTGATGAAATCTTAATGAAGCCTCAAAACGCTAATCAAATAGCCAAGAGGCTTGGACTTAACTATAAGACAGTAACTTATCATCTAGACCTCATCTGTGATCATAACTATGCGACCAAAGAAAACTTTGACAAACATTATTCCTATTTCCCAAGTGACAAACTTGTAAGAAATTTAGAGGAATACAATAAAATCAAAGACTCTTTAAAATCTGAATAAAAGGGACAAAGTATGAAAAGCGAAACTTCAAGACAACATCAAAAAGAATCTTCAAATGACATCACTTGTGGAGTTATTACTCTCAGTGACAGCAGAAAATCAAAAAAAGCAGATTTGTCTGGCCAGTATATGGTTGAAGAAATCGAATCACGTTACACATTAAAATCAAGGAGTCTCATACCTGATAATGAAGACGAATTGTTAAATGCCATTGAAAATATGGTAAATGATGATGTTGACGTTATTCTAACAACCGGCGGTACCGGGCTCGATCCACGCGACATTACTGTTGAAACCGTGGAAGCTATTTTTGAAAAAAGATTGGATGGTTTCGGTGAGCTTTTCAGAAGAAAATCATATGAAGAAATAGGTGCTGCGGCATTGCTCTCAAGAGCAACAGCAGGCGTTTATAAAAAAAGTATTATCTTTTCAATGCCTGGCTCCCCAAATGCAGTGAAAACCGCATTAGGATTAATAATCGATGAGCTTCCGCATTACGTGCACCACGTAAAAAAATAATTTTTTGATGAAATTAAATTTCATCATTTTTTCTTTTTTTAGTCAAAAAATTCATTGACACAAATTAAAGGTTCTAAAGTAATTCCTTCTTTTTCAAACTCTTCAATGGCACCTTCCTGTCTGTCGACAACAACAAAAGCTCTTTTTACATTACCCCCATTGTCCTGGATAGCTTTGATTGCCTTTAGAAGTGATCCGCCAGTGGTTGAAACGTCTTCAACGACAATGACATCATCGCCTTCGTTGAGCTCGCCTTCAATGAGTTTGGAAGTGCCGTAGCCTTTCTTTTCTTTTCGAATCATCAATAGAGGAAGTTTTGATTCAAGTGAAACCGCTGTGGCTATCGGAACTGCACCCAAAGCAGGCCCTGCAACCTTGTCAATCTCATCATCGGCTATTTTTTCCGTGATTAATTTTGAAATTGTTGACAGAATTTCAGGCTCGGTGATTGCTTTTTTCATGTTGATATAATAGTTGCTTTTCTTACCGGAGGACAGTGTGAAATCCCCTTCAAGAAATACCTCATTTTCCTTAAGCAAATCAATCAGATATTCTTTTGAAACCATATGAATCAATTAAATGTCGTCTTCGCCTTTAAGCAAAATCTTATCTCCGATTACCTTTACCATTTCCATTGGAATCATGTTTTCACTGGATTTGATCTGTTCGGAAAATCCTGTCTTTTTAAGTACAATGTCAGTGATTTCGAAAGTATCCTTATCAAAAACAACATCGGAAACCTTTCCGACAATTTGAATATCAACGTCCAATACTTCCTTACCAAAAAATTCATCTTTAATTCTCATAAAATCACCATGTTTTAGATTTTGATATAATGTTTGTACCTTCAACATAAAATACATTTACTTTCACAAAGCATCGAAGTTAATACAATTTCACATAGCAATATGAAAATCACAGATATAGGGATATCAAAATAAGAAAAATTAGTAGATGCAATAAACATCTACTTACAATTAATATTCACTTTTTTTGTAACTTTATTGTAGCACTCATTGCCGCCGTATGTAATTGTTGCCTTAAAATTACCTTTTTTTGTTAATTTAGTAATTCTAAATGTTGCAACACCTTTTTTATTTGTTTTAGCAATGAATGTTTTCTTATTGACTTTTATTGTGACTTTAGTGTTTTTCATGACTTCATTTTGATTGGTTTTTAAAGTTACAGAATATTTTTTAGTTTTTAGAGATTTTTTAAATGTTTTTGATTTAGCAGTTAATTTTGGAGTTGATTTTTTAACAGTTACTTTAACATATACTGCAAATTCATCATAAGTAATTGATAAAGTATATTTTTTTGGGGATAAATCATCTGTTGATACTTTAATCTGACCTTTTTTATCTGTGACCAGAATTAATGTTTTAACATTTAAAAATTTAACAGTGACCTTAACCCCCTTAACAAGATTTCCATATTCATCTTTTAAAGTTGCAACCACATATTTCCCTCCGTTATAAACAGTAGTAACACTGGAAGGAACAAAAATACTAAAAATCATTTGTTTATATACATTATCACCAGAAATACTTGCCTTATTATCTTTAAAGAAGGAATTTAAATTCTGTCCTTTATAATTATAAACATAGAGGATTGCACCACCATAATCCGCACGGTTACTAATGAAAGAACAATTCACACAAAAACCATTCAACAATGCACCCCCATAATCTGCATGGTTACTAATGAAAGAACAATTCACACAGGAACAATCAGAAACTGCACCCCCATAATCTGCATGGTTACTAATGAAAGAACAATTCACACAGGAACAATCAGAAACTGCGCCACCAACGAAAGCATAGTTATTAACAAAAGAACAATTCACAGCAAAATATTCCTCGGAATATGAATCAAAACCCCATGGGCCATAGATTGCACCACCGTTAACTGCATGGTTACTAATGAAAGAACAATTCACACAAGAACCATAAAACATCGCACCACCATAATGCGCGGAATTATTTATAAAATTACAATTCACAGCACAATACTCTTTAGAATATGGATCAAAATTATATGGCCCATAGATAGCACCCCCCGAATCAGCAGCAGAATTATTTATAAAAGTACAATTTACAGGATCGGCACCAATGCCAGAAGGATTATATATTGCACCACCATAATGCACTGCAGAATTATTTATAAAAGTACAATTAGTAGAAGAACCATATCCCAATGCACCACCATAATGCGCTGAATTATTTATAAAAGTACAATTAGTAGAAGAACCATCTTCCAATGCACCACCATTATAATTCGCACTGTTATTAATAAAAGTACAATTCACACAAGAACATCCCCCATAAATAGCACCACCACTATAATTCGCACTGTTATTAATAAAAGTACAATTCACACAAGAACATCCACCACAAATAGCTCCACCATTACCTGATTTACCGTTCACAAAGACAATATCATGGAACACAGCATCAGAATCACCAACAATAAAAATACGAGCAACACCATCACCATTAATAGTAAATCCATTTCCCCAAACAGTCACGCCACGAGAAATACTTATACCCTGTTTAAAATCATCATCGGATTTAATATCAAAAGTATAAGTACTATCCAAATAGATATCATCATCCACATTACCATTAATAACATTATTCAAATCAGTGAAAGTTTTTGAAGTTGTTTTAATAGATTCATCATTTGAATTTTGATAAATTAAATTATCAGAAACCGACTTATCTACACTAACTAAATTATCATCAACAGTTATTTCTTCTCCAACAATTTCATTGGTATGGTTTAAATCATTGGCATTTACAGAAGAAATAATGCCTAAACCAATTATTAGAAATAATAATATAATTATTAAATTTTTTTTATACACCCAACTCCCCCTAATAATAATTAAATCTATGATAAACTAATAACTAAGTTATTAATACTTAATAATAATCCTCTTCTATTATAATAATTTTTTCACGGATTCCCCTGCTCTTTCAAAAGTCATTGCTTAGAATGAAAAATTGTATTTATTATAAACAATATAATAACAACATTGTTTTAAAGGTGAGCACATGACGGAATATACTGTATCCGAAGTAAATGCCCATATCAACGACCTTATGAAGGGAGATTCAGATTTAAAAAACATTCACGTCAAGGGTGAAATATCAAATTTCAAGACGTATCCCAGCGGACACAGCTATTTTACCTTAAAGGATGAACAGTCACAAATAAGCGCAGTAATGTTTAAGTTTTATAAGAAATCCCTAAAATTCAAACCGGAAAACGGAATGAAAGTAATCGTAAAGGGCAAAATTGAAGTTTATGAAAAAAATGGAAACTATCAGCTGTTTGCAGCATCAATTACTGAAGACGGAATAGGAGCGCTGCATATAGCTTTTGAACAGCTAAAGAAAAAACTAGACAAAGAAGGCCTGTTCGATGATTCCCACAAAAAGACAATTCCAAAATATCCAAAAAGGATTGGAGTCGTTACGGCACAGACCGGAGCTGCAATACGGGACGTCATCACAACAATCAGGAGAAGATATCCGTATTGTGAAATATTGGTATTTTCAACACTTGTTCAGGGAGATCAGGCAGCTCCTCAGATTGTAAGAAAAATTAAATATGCCCAGCAGTTCGACATTGACACATTGATTGTCGGACGTGGAGGAGGAAGCATTGAGGATTTATGGCCATTCAACGAGGAAATCGTTGCAAGAGCCATTTATGAGTGTGAAATCCCAGTCATAAGTGCAGTTGGCCACGAGGTGGACTTTACAATATCGGATTTTGTTGCTGATGCACGGGCTCCAACCCCTACCGGAGCTGGAATGATGGCTGTGCCTGATGCAGGTGAAGTCAAATACAAGGTATCCCAATTAAAGGCAAGATTAAGCAAAAACATTAACGACAAGATAACACATAACAGAACTAAAGTGAACAATATTTCTCAAAAGCAGATTTTAAAAAATCCCGAATCAATTTATGAGATTAAAGGAATGCATTTGGACAATTTAATTACCAAATTGGAGCTTGCTTCAAAAAGCATCATTAGCGAAAACAGAAACAAGCTATTGAAATTGGAAAACAAGAACATCCTGAAAAATCCAGATGAAATTATAAGGATGAAAAGGGAACCATACATAAGAAATGTAGATAAGCTGAATGTCCTGAATCCTCTTTTGACACTTAAAAGAGGTTATACATTAACAAAAGTAGAAGGAAAAGTTGTATCTTCCGCAAATCAAGTCAAATCAGGAGACAAGCTTGACGTTGAATTTGATGATGGAACAGTGAATACAAGGGTGATATGAATGGAAAATTTAAGTTTTGAAGAAAGTTTGGAAAAATTAGAGGAAATCGTTAACAAATTGGAAAACGGAGACGTTCCGTTGGATGATGCGATTGATGAATTCGGAAACGCAATGCAGTTGGTCAAAATCTGTGAAGACAAATTGTCAAAAGCGGAAGAGTCAATTGCAAAAATCGTGAATGACAACGGTGAAATCGAAGATTTCAACATTAACGAATGAAATGGCTTATCCAGTATTCCAGTAATGTTTTTACTGGATAGCTATTACAATTCTCTTTTATTGTTTTTTCAGCCAATATTAATGCATGCTCTTTTTCAAGCAGATTGCATTCAACCTCATCAATCAGGTTCAAAACAGAAGATGTTACTGCCAGATTATCCTGTTTTCTCATGTCCCTCTGCAAAAGGCTTATGAACTGTTTCTTATCACAATCCAAGGAGTCATAAAACTCATCAATATCCAGCTCATAGCGGTTAAGCCTGGCAAGGACATTTGACTGTGAGTTCTCGGATATCCAAACCTGTTTTCTGACTGCATTTTTCACTGATTCTATTACACATTGGCCAATCAGTTCGCCTAATTTGGAATGCTTTCCTGCGTTTGTCAATGTGTTGTCCGATTCAAGATTTGAGAAAATGCACATGCCGTCAGTTCCAGTTCCTGTTGCATAGCCGTTGGAGTACTGTGACGGAATCTTCAAATCGTTCAAGGCAACTGTCTTTGCTTCGGTTGCTGTCATGAACGCTTCAAGCAATGTTTCATAATCCAAATGAGCACTTATTAAAATTATCGTGTTTATTGTGCCGAACTTGCCGTTCTCCTCATAGAATGCACCGGGATCGCCTGCCCTTACCGCATTTGTCCTGACTCCTGCAGTTGTCAGCGCTACAACTTCAATGTTTTTGTATGACTTTGTCACTATGCTTACGTTCTTCATTAGGGCAAGTGTTGTCAGGCCTGTTGAATAAGCGGAATCGATGTTTAAAGACCAGCAGTGCTGAATGAGATAATCCCCAATGTCATGGTCTTCAAGATAGTCAATGTGTTCCTGAGTCAGATGGTGGTTGAAAACGCTTTTGAAGCTTGAAGAAAATCCTCCATTCAATTTGGAAGTGGATATTCCATTACGTTTAACGTTGAACTTAACAAAAATAGTGTCTTTTAGATAGTATACTTCATCCTTGAGGGATGTTAAAAAAAATAGTCTGTCTTTCATGAAAATAAAAAAAAGAAAAGAAATTAATTAAAATTTCTTTAAATTTACATCATTGGAGGCATTCCGCCCATTGCGGAAGGGTCCATACCCATGTCTTCTGGGCCTCTGGTTGATGCAATTACGTCATCGATTCTTAAAATCATTTCAGCTGCTTCAGATGCAGATTGGATAGCTTGTT
>NZ_CAMVPN010000019.1 GCF_947169325.1 uncultured Methanobrevibacter sp.
CTCTGTGCTGACAGAGAAGAAGGACCTGCATGTATTAAAGCCTGTACCAAAAGAGCGATTAGCGTTGCAGACCCTGAAAAGATCCGTGCTAAAAATCAGGAAAAATATCTTGCAAAAATGGCAGGATTATACGAACCTGACAGTAAAGGCGGATTTGTCCATGTTATTACAAGTCAGGCAAGAGCAAGACTTGTTTTAGATGAATAAAAAAGAATTATGTATAATATAGGAAACTGTACGGATTGTACAACCTGTGGAAGCTGTCAACAAACACCAGATGTTGACACTCCTCTTTTATTTTGTATGCACTGCCAACCATCAGATGCCCCATGTTTAATTGCATGTAAAGAGAATGCCTTTGAGGTATTGGGCGGAGCCATAACATTGAATAAAGACAAATGCACACAATGCAGAGAATGTATGGATGTTTGCCCAATCAAGGTAATTAAGATTTAAATATCTTAAAATCCAAAAATAAGATTAATTAATTTTACAGGGTTTTTATTTTGATTACTAAAGATATTATTAGAGATACTGTTTATGAACTTTACAAACAGGCCGCCATCGTTCTTGGTGAAGATGTAAGGAAATCACTTGAAGATGCTCTTAAAATAGAAGACCATGACCTTGCAAGGTTAAATATTGAAGCTATCTTAAAGAATATTGAACTTGCTGAAGAGAAAGGTATTCCGATGTGCCAAGATACAGGTCTGCCAGTTGTTTTTGTCAAGTTAGGTAATGTTGAAGTTGAAGACTTGCGCGGTGGAATCGAAGAAGGGATAAAAAAAGCCACTACAGACATTCCGATTAGACCAAATATCGTAGACCCCCTAACACGTGAAAATACCAACGTTAATGTGGGAGATTATATTCCTCCAATCGATATTGAACTGATTGATGAAGATTATCTTGAAATTACAATTCTACCTAAAGGATTTGGTTCAGAAAACAATAACGCATTAAAAATGGCGCTTCCTGCTGAAGGAATTGAAGGCATAAAGGAATTTGTCGTTGAATCTGTCCTTAAAGCCAAAGGAAAACCATGTCCCCCAACCGTTGTCGGTGTTGGAATTGGTGGAACCTCCGATTTATGCTTAAAACTTGGTAAAAAAGCATTGCTTGGAAAAATAGGTGAGAGAAATCCTGACCCCCAAATTGCAAAACTGGAAGAGGAAATTTTAGAAGAAATCAATGCGTCCGGAATCGGCCCTATGGGATTGGGGGGAAAGACCACAACTCTGGACGTTAAAATCCTGAAGGCACATACCCATACTGCAGGCCTTCCTATCGGCGTTTGCATCCAATGCTGGGCGGACAGGCATGCTACAACAAGAATATATGATAACTGATTGAATTTCAATCAATTATCCTCTTTTTTTAAAAATAATTATCTGAAAGACCGTGGAGTAGTTGGTCTTGGAATATTATCATGGAACTCAACGGCAACATCCATCATCTCAACGGAAATATCTCCAATTCTTTCGAATGCCTTGATAACCCTGAACAAATAAATGAAATAGTTTGAACGCTCTTTTTCATCGAATGAATTTTCAGCCATCTGTGTCGCAATCAGATTAATGGATTTGGCCTGTAGAATATGAATTGAATCCTCCAATTCCATCAAATCATCCTTAAGTTCGGTTCCACCTTCAACAAATGCTTTCATGGACAGTCCAATCATGTTTTGAGCGGTCTTGTACATCTTCTTCAGTTTTTTCAATACATTCTCATCAATTTCATAGATGTCATTGATTACGAATTTTGCAATATGTCCACAATAATCGCCAATACGCTCAAGATCATAAGCAATTTCATTGTAAAGAACTGATTTTGAAAATTCGGAACGTTGGTTGATGCTTAAAATGGTTTCAACTGATGTTCTGATTTTTTCAACCATGTTGTTGGTGGCATAATCCATTTCCAATGCCTTGTTTGCCATGTCCTCATCATATTCCAATACTGCATTGAATGAGGTTTCAAGCTGGGAATGAACATGTTTTGCCATATTGACGAGCATGTCATTTAACAGAACATTGCCTGTGCTGTTTTTTGGAAGTGAATATCCTGTCAGCGATTCAGTGAATTCCTCATAACTTTTCAAATCAATGATATAAGCTCTTTTAACAGTTCCTTCCTTTACCAAAGGCTGCAATAGCTGAGTGACATATCTGCGGGATATCCCTAACTTTTCAGCGATTTCATCCTGAGTGGAGGGATTTTCATATAGTATGCAGTCCAAAATATCCCTTAAAGTTTTATCCTTCTTGCTCATGTTATCAACTATTTCCTGTACTCGTCCAGCAAATCATTGGACTCAAAGTGAATTTGGCCTGAAGAGGCATTTATTTTTGCAGAATCATTTTCCCCGTCAATGTCATGCCTGAATTTCACATTGGTTTCCTTTCTAGGCATTGTTGGTTTGGTCTGCCTTTTAGGCTTTTTAACCTTAATGACCTTATGCCCTTCGTCATTGTGAAAATCTTCATGCATTCTAGGCTGCCTGACTTTTCTAACCTCATCGGGATTGAAAGATTTAACCTTTTTTCTGCTTTCGCTTTCAGAGCTATATGCAGACATCAAAATTCTGATAATGACAAATGAAAGTATCAGGAATGCTATGATAGCTATCGGCAAATCAAAATGTATGAATACCCCATCATAAAGGTCTGTGATAGTGTTTCCAAGGTCTACAAAACCTCTTGCCAAAAAGATAAGTCCGACAAATATCAGCAATACGCCATGTTCCTTTTTGACAAATTCAGGTTTTAGAATCAACGGATAAACACTGATAATCAGCACAGCAATTCCTAAAATCCTATACAGATTGTTGTTTGCAAAATCCTGAATCAACAGATACACATTGATAAATTCCTGTGGCAGGAACCCTGATTCTGAAAACAGTGCAAAGATTAAAAGCAATTGAATTAAAGCTATTACAACCAACGGAAATACATATGCAATTTCCCATTCAAAATCATGGCTGAAAGTTGCTTTGGATACAGGATTTTCTAATGCTTCTGAAAGCATATTATAGAGAACAGAAGAAATAACTGAACCTATAACGGTACCTGCAACACCTAAAACTGATGTTAATATTGCAACAAATGCAGATATGAAACCGACAAGTACTAGCTTTTTATAATTCATGATTTTCACCTTAAAAACAATTCATATTTTTTATTAAGTTATAATTTTTAATATATTTAAACATTAACAAAACAAAAAAAAATAACAGTTAAAAATAGTCTAAGAGCTTTAGGGGGGATTCGAACCCCCGACTTCTACCTTACCAAGGTAGCGCTCTACCACCTGAGCCACTAAAGCAAAATCGGGAAAAAAATTATAAAATAGTGCAAGGGAAGGGATTCGAACCCTCGAAGGCCTATACCAGAGGATCTTAAGTCCTCCCCCTTTGGCCGCTCGGGCACCCTTGCATACAATAGTAATATTTGACACAATAGTATATAAATGTTATCATTTTCATATACTTTCAGGCAAATATGTCCAAAAACTATATTATTATATTATTTGACAAACTATATAAATATTTAATATTAAAAATATTAATATTCTATAAATTAAATTAGATGGTGTATCAAATGCAAGTAGATATGGAAGAATGCGGAGTTTGTGAAGATTGTATTGACGTGTGCATGGAAGAGGCCATAACCAGAAGAGCTTATACAATAATTATCGACCCCAACAAATGCGATAACTGTGGGGAATGTGTTGACGTATGCCCAGTGGGCGCCATTTATGAAGACTGAATACAATCAAGATTACTATGAAAAAACGATTTACACTAATTGACTATTTAATAATTATTTTGGTAATAGGTGCTGTAGCATTTGCATTTATACACATTACCAGTGATGACTCATCCAATATACAAAAAACTGCTTTTGATTCATCCACATTAAACAAGCTTCCTGAAACATATTTGAACTATTATAAAGACGGACATGTCATCAAGGCTACAGTCGAAGGTTTCAATTCCAGTACCGGTGAGGAAGTGACAATCAACGGTACAGTGAAATGGGTTGATGAGGGATCTTCCGTCAGGGTTTTGGTTGAAACATCAAACGGAACTTATCTATGCGGTTTATATAAAAATACCCCATTTGCAGACATCTACCTCAAAACAATCTCAATTGAAACTGACGGAAGCGTTTATCCAAACTTATATGAATTTAAAATAAAACCAATGAACATTACTTCATTAAACGATTTGAACAGGAATTTGTCAAACAGCAATTATGAGATTTCAACTGGAATAACTTTCGATTCCCTTGATTCCACAAAAATCCAGGAAATAGAAAACAGGATTCTATCAGACAATAAAAGGATTTCCATCAAAAGCACAAACGAATTGTCAAACCAAATTGTTCTTTCAAAAGCAACCGACAAAAATCTAAAAGACGGAAATTCAATTTTAGGCAGCATCAATGGAGTAACTGATGAAATAACGCTTAGAATTTACAATTGCAGCCAAAGCGGCGTAGATAATATAAAAAATAACTATGAAGTTACAAACATTAGGCAATTTTAAGTTGTGTGTCCCATGAGCGTGATTTATTCCACCTTGACTTCACTGATTAATAAAATCAGCGACGAATTTCACAAATCCTTCTTATTTACAAGCATTTTTACCATTTTAGGATTTATCGAAAGCCAATGGGTTAACAGCTATTTTAAAAAATTATATCCGAGTGAAAATTTTTTGGGATTTTTGAATAAGAATGACATTTTAAAAAACCATATCTTCAATCCACTGATTGTAATATTCCTTTTTTCAATGTTTCTACTGTTGTCTCTGAATTCGCTGACTCTCAGTTTGACAATGACACTTGCAATAGGATTTATTGCATTTTTCATCGGATGCACTGTCCTTCCAAGACTCTTTTTGAATGGCAAAGCCAACGCAATCATCAGATTTGAACGAAAGGACATTTATTCAATTGGATTTTGCATTATACTGATAAGCATCGTATTCTTCTTTGTAAGCATAGCAACTGTTGGAGGAATACCTCTTTTAAAACCATCCATCAGATACCTTTTAAAGCCAATATTTACAATGCCTGTGTTTTTGATAATTCCTGGAACATGCATGGTTGCAAGTGCATATCTGAAGGATTTCAAGGACGGCGAAATCGCCCGTTCACAGGCAAGATTCAGATTTCTGGTTTTGCTTGCAATCGACTGTGGAATATTATTGCTTTTAGGCTACAGGACCCCCCTGCTTGCGGCATTTCTCATCATAATTATCATAGGTTTCTATGGAAATATCGTTTCACTTTGGGAAGTCGTAATAGGTGCTGCGATTGGTGTAGGTGCAATCATCGGAATCGGCTATTACAGGTCACTTGGAGAGATGACAATTACTTCATCAACAAATCCTTTCTATACACTGCAGTCAAGAGCGGACTTTACCCTGCATGTTCTTGATCTTCTTGACTTCATAGGGGGCAACTTTGGACTCACACATGGAAAGCTCCTGGCCAGTGCAATTCCCGGAAGCGATTTGGGGCCTAGAATGATGGTTGGAAAACTGATTGCATGGAGAACCGAAGTGACAGTCACCCCGACACTGCTTGGACAGATGGTGGTTGATTTCGGCAAATTTGGCGTAGCGGTTGAAATGTGCATTTTGGGTTTTATCTTAGGCATCGGTTTTAAAATAATGCAGATGACCAAAGACTTTTTCTATATTGGAATTTACTCCCTGATTTTAACATACACAATTTTAGGCATAGAAACCGGAATTTTGGACATTCAGGTTTTGCTTTACTTTGCAGTAGCAATTATAATCTATTTAACATGCCTTGTAAAATCAAGAAATTGAATGCTTTTTTTAACATTTTGTATTACTCAAATGCAAAAATAATACTAATTTGTATTACTTTAATAACATTTATATATTCAAATATAATTATATAAATAATTGTCAAGAAATATATAGGATTTATTAACAAGTATATTTAATAAAACTCCCAGATAACTTGATATTATTAAAAATAAACGAAAATAATACTTGAAAGTAATACTAATTTATAAATGGAAATAAAAAAAGTATTACTTTTAGAGAAATGGAGGAATTTAATTGCATATACCTGACGGATTTATACCTATTTCACAGTGCCTCATATACTATGTAATTTTAATCGTTGCATTGTACTTCTCTGTAAAATGGGCAAGATCTAACCTAGACGAAAAACGTATACCTCTTTTAGCCGTACTCGCTGCAGGTATCTTTGCAATCATGTCCATGAACATGCCGATTCCATTCGGTACAAGTGGACACATGGTTGGAGGAGCTCTTGTAGCCATCGTATTCCTCGCTCCTGAAGCTGCCGTTTTAGTATTTACAGTAGTATTATTAATCCAGGCATTAATCTTTGGAGATGGTGGTATCACCGCTCTCGGAGCAAACGTATTGAATATGGCAATCATAGGAGGATTCGTAGGATTATACACCTTTAAAGCACTTAAAAACATGATTGGAAAATATGCTGCAGCCGGTATTGGTGCATGGTTGGCTACTGTGCTTGCTGCTTTAGCATGTGCTATTGAAATGGCTATCGCAGGAACATTCCCAGTAAGCGTGGGTATCCCATCAATGGTATTATACCACTTCTTTATTGGAATAATTGAAGCAGTATTGACTGTCATTGTTCTTGTAGCCTTAGACAAATTCAGACCAGACCTACTCGCATGGAACAAAAGCGAAGGAGATGCATAATATGGATAAAAAAGATACCTATTTAATTGTAGTAGCAGTTGTCATTTGTATTGTAATATGCTGTCTTTCACCATATATTGCATCAGGTGATCCTGACGGTCTTGAAAAATCTGCAGAAGATTCAGGTCTTGCAGAAGATTTCGCTGTTGAAGAAATCAGCGGAATTCCAGAAGCAATCTTCCCAGATTATGCATTCGCAAATGATCCTGATAACCAGGCATTACAGATAGTGGCGCTGGTACTCGGTGCTATCATAACATTATTATTAGGATACGGCGTTGCAGCAATAGTAAGGCGTAGAAATTAAATTTTTTAATTTCTACAACTTTTTTTTTAAAAAATAATTGAAAATGATTAAAATTAACATAAGCGAATAATAATATATTACTACTTTTTAATATTATATTAGTGAATCAACATGGCAGATATAACACAGATAATAAGATTTGATGATTTGGCATCAAAAGACAGCCCAATACATAATTTGGAAGGGCGAATTAAGTTAATTTCCACTTTACTTATCATTATTGTATGTGTTGTGTCAAAAGAACTTTTCATACCCATAGTTTTAGAGATAATGCTATTGATTATATTAAAAATAGCAAAATTATCATATGTCGATTCATTTAAACGTTTGTTAATGTTACTTCCCTTTGGTGGAGCAATCATAATATTTCAACCTTTCATCCAGCCAGGAAACATCATCTGGAGCTATTCATGGTTACATATAACTGACTTTGGACTGAATTGGGCAATACTTTTGTTAGTTCGATTGATTGTGTCATTGACTACAATCATCATATATTCCTCAACAACACCCCTTCAGGAAATGGCAAGTTCTTTTAGAAAATTAAAGATGCCAAGGGATTTGGCCATGATATTGTCAATTATGGTAAGATTTTTATTTTTGTTTGTTGATGAGCTTGCAGCAATCAGGAAAAGCCAGAAATCAAGAAATTTCGACATCCATTCCAAAAAGGTGTCTTACAAATGGACAGTAAAGCAGGTGGGATATACTATAGGAATGATGTTTTTAAAGGCTTATGAACAGGGAGAAAGGGTTCACAAAAGTATGGTAAGCAGAGGATTTTCAGATACCTCTGAAATGTTCAATGAAAAAAAATCACCTGAAAAAAGCGACTACATTTACATAATCTCAATCATAGTTATCATAATAATCTTGGAAATAATTGTATTCAAATACTCAGGACAACTGGGTTACTTTGGCCAAAACTTTTCAATTAATTAGGTGTTAAAATGACAGACATTCATTTAGAGACAAAAAACTTATCTTTTACATATTCAGATGGAACAAAGGCTTTAAGAAATGTAAATATTCAAATTAAAAAAGGAGAAAAAATAGCCATTATGGGACCTAACGGAGCCGGCAAATCCACTTTGTTTTCCCATTTCAACGGTTTAACAGAACCTACTTCAGGCCATGTTGAAATTGACGGTGAAAAGATAGTTTTCGAAAGAGAAGAACTGCTTAAGGTAAGGCAAAAGGTTGGAATAGTATTCCAGGATCCCAATGATCAGCTCTTTGCACCTACAGTTAAGGAAGATGTCGCATTCGGACCTATGAACCTGGGACTTGAATATGAAGAAGTTGAAAAAAGAATCGCAGAATCACTGGAAATGGTCGGCATGAGAGGCTTTGAAGATAAAACCCCACACCACCTAAGCGGAGGCCAGCAGAAAAGAGTCGCCATTGCAGGAATTGTTGCAATGAGGCCTGAAATAATGATTCTTGATGAGCCTACTGCAGGTCTTGACCCTGAAGGTGTCGATAAGGTATTGGATATCTTAAACGAACTCAACAAAGATGGAATGAGCATAGTCATCTCTTCCCACGACATAGAGATGGTGAATGAATTTGCAGACAAGATCTTTGTCCTCTACAATGGTGAAATAATCGCCGAAGGAGACAAGCATCAGATATTTTCCGATAAGGAACTGTTAAAAAAAGCACACTTGAAAGCACCGGTTGCAACCGAAATACTTTATAAATTAAAAGAAAACGGATTGGATGTGGATACTGAAAAATTAAACATTGATGAAGTGGTTGAAGAAATATTGAAAGCGACAAAAAATTAATTTGTAGCTTTTCTTCTATTTTTAAGTTTATCCTTGAGTTTCACAATGAACTCAAATTCGTCGTCAAGTTCCGGAGAGTTGGCAAAGCCGCAGTTTGGGCAATGTATGCTATTGCAGCCAAGTTTGCCGCAGCTGGAACATCCACGATTTTCTATTGTAGTTTCATCAAATTCGAAACCACACATACGACATTTCATAATAACACCGTTAATAAAATTAGTTTAAAAAAAATAAATGAAAAGATTGAAGTTATTCCACTTCAATGTTTTCAGCTTCTTCTTTACGAAGACAAACATCATACCCTTTTACACTCATTTCAATAGGATCTCCTAAAGTAGCAACTTTTTTTACAGTAATTTTAGCTCCTTTTACAAAACCCATACCTAACAAGTGTCTTCTTAAATCCACGTCACCAGTATCATGGTATTTCACCAAAGTTACTGTTTCACCTGGTTTTGTATCTTTTAAGGTTTTCATATTATCACCATAATCAAATAATTTTTAGGCATACTAAAAATTCATTGTATTATATTATGTTACAACAAGTATATAAATATTTAGTTATGACTAAAAATTTAAAAAAAAGTGAAAATCAGAAACATCCGATTTCACTTATCCAAATCCTGCTAATCCTCCGATTTGGAAAATAAGGAATGAAACGATATATGCAGTTACTAAAGTAATGGCACACATTGTTAATGCCCATCTGTAACTGTTGGTTTCCTGTTTGATTGCACCGATAGCTGCAAAACATGGAGTGTACAATAAGGTAAACGCCATGAATGAGAATGCAGACAATGGAGTGAATGTGTCATGCACCAAACTTGTAATTCCTTCTTCATCATCCTCTTCCATACCTGCTAAAGTACCGAAGGTTGCAACTACAACTTCCTTAGCAGCCAATCCAGCAATAATAGCCACTGCAGCTTGCCAGGTTCCAAATCCTAATGGAGCAAATATTGGAGCGATAACACTACCAATCACACCTAAAAGGCTCATTTGAGGATCTGTTCCTCCCCATGGGAAGACATTCTGTAAAATCCACAATACTATAGAACAAGCAAGGATTAAAGTACCTGCTTTTCTTAAGAATCCTTTTACCTTTTCCCAGGTGTGTAAGAGTACACCTTTTATAGATGGTACCTTATATGTCGGCAATTCCATAACAAACGGTGTGGATAATCCTTTAAACATAGTCCTTTTGAGGATTGCTGCAACAATAAGTGCCACAACGATACCCAACAAGTAAATTGCAAGCAACATGTTACCTTGGTTTTCAGCGAAAAATGCTGCAATAAAAATACCGTAAATCGGTAATCTGGCAGTACATGACATGAAAGGAACAAGCATCATCGCAAGCATACGGTCCCCTTCGTTTTCCATGGTTCTTGTTGCCATAATAGCAGGCACACCACAACCAAATCCTAAAATCATAGGAATGAAAGCCTTACCGTGAAGACCCACAATTTTGTGCATTACAATATCCAATGTGAATGCAGCCCTTGCCAGATAACCACAGTCTTCCAATATGCTCAAGAATAAAAACATCAGAATAATGATTGGCAAGAAAGTAAGAACACCACCTACACCTCCGATGATTCCATCACAGATGAATGATGAAAGAAGACCCTCACCGAGGTAACTTGCTACTAATCCTCCTAACGCACCAAATGCTTCATCAATCATGTCCTGGAAAGGAGCACCGATTGTAAATGTCAATTGGAACATTGCCCACATGATAATGATAAATATGAATGGGGCTAAAATCCTGTTTGTAACAATCTTATCAATTTTATCTGTTGTTGTTTCTTTTTCAACAGCAGGTCTTTTGACTGCTTCAGCCATCAAACCGTCAATGAATGCATACCTTGCATTTGCAATAACTTCTTCGGGACCTTCATTATACACATCACGAAGGTGCGTACTCACTTTATCCACTTCAGCAAATATTTGGGAACTTTTTGAAGATCCTTGAACTTTTTCAATAACAATAGTGTCTTTTTCTAATAATTTTATTGCGGTCCATACTGACGGAACATCCAATAGACTTTTATCCTGTTCAATAATAGCTTGCAAATCCATCAAATGACCTTTGATGTCATTTCCATAGGATAACTTTTCACTGGAGTCGATTGGACTTTTGGACTGCTTTTCAACGGTTGTTAATAATTCTTCGAAACCGTCTTTATTTTTTGCATTTATTTCAACAACAGGGAATCCTAAAAGTTCGCTCATCAAACCAATGTCAATGATATGATCCCTTTTCTTTGCAAAATCGTTCATGTTAAGAGCCATCACCATGTTGGCTCCAAGTTCCATCATTTGAACTGTTAAATATAAATTACGTTCCAAATTAGCAGCATCAACTACATTAATAATTACATCAGAGTCATCATCCACAATGAAATCCCTTGAAACGATCTCCTCCATGGAGTGAGCGCTTAATGCATAATTACCCGGCAAATCAACAACCTCATATTCATAACTGCCGTGGGTAAAACTACCTTCTGCTCTTTCAACAGTTTTTCCAGGCCAGTTTCCGACATGTTGGCGCATACCAGTTAATTGATTGAATACAGTAGTTTTCCCTACATTAGGGTTTCCTGCTAATCCTACAATTAATTTTGTCATTAACCATTTCTCCCATTTTTTATTTTAAATTACTGAATCATATTTTATCAAAATACAACTCGATATACTAAAAAAAATTTTTAGTCTAAGTCTATAAATCCCTAAAAATTAGGTTAACCTAAACATAATATTAAATTGGATTTAATGCTATTTAAATATTTAGGTATACCAAATAAATTCAAAATTTATTTATAGTATTAAACCACCATATAATAAATTAGGTCGATATAATGAGTGAAGCCATTGAAAGTGCAAAACAGTACATTGCAGATGAAAATTGCAAAGAGGCATTGCAGCTAGCCCGTAAAAGGCATGGAAAGGATGACGTTGAAGACTATCTTGCAATTCTTGATTTGTTAATAGATGCAGACTACATACCTGCAATTGAAGAGAAAGGACTCTATTACCAATACTACGATGAAACACATGACAATAACGATTACGGTGAAAAATACTTCAACGAATACCTTGAAAAACAGCCAAGATCAATAAATGCAATATGTGACCTTGCACTATCCAGATTCAACAAAGGCCATGTCGATGAGGCAATTGACTACATGGACAAGGCACTTGAGAAATACAAATCATATTCAAGAGTTGAAAAGCCACGTATCAGCAAAAAGGAAGTTTTGATTGGTAAAATCGAGCTTTTGATTAAAGCCAAAAGACATGATGATGCGCTGGGCGAACTCAACAAATACGAAAACCAGTACGGAAGCAATGAAAAGCTGGATTTGTATAAGGGACAGATGCTTCAAAAGACTGGGAAAAACCGAGAAGCGCTCGAATATCTTGAAAGATCCATTCAAAATGAGGACACCATTATCGGATTCAATGCCAAAGGCGACGCATTATTTGAACTCAAACAATACAAGGAAGCATTGAAAAACTACAAAAACTGCATCCATTATGAAGGCAAGATTGAAGATGATTTAGAACTGATTACCAATTTCAACTACAAGGCGGCATTCTGCTGCGTCAATCTGGGAGATGACCAGGAAGCCATCAAATATCTGAACAAAACCATCAGCATGCTTAATGAACATGGCAGGCTTCCGAATGACATCGAAGCGATCTATCAGAAATGTTCCTTTGAAAAGGAAAGGATTATGAAAAAAGGCGAAGTAGAAGACAAGGAATTCAGAAAAACCAGATTCTTTTCAACAAGAACATCACTTATAATACTGGCAGCCATTCTAGTTTTATATCTCATATTGAGATTTTTGGGTTATCATTAACCCTGATTTTTAAATGAATTCAAAAGATTTATATATCAAAAAATAACAATAGTTATATAACTAGTTATTTTTAGACCGGATGTTTCTGACTAAAAATTTAGGCATGCCTAAAAATTTAGAAACATTTATATACTATGACAACCAACATCAATAACAAGTGACACATATTTAGGTACGCCTAAATATTCACTTGACAAAACATATATTATCAGTCGATAATAATACAATCTCCAAAAAACATATAGAATATTAAATTAGCTTTTCACAATTTTCTAATTTAATATCGGGAAATTATCTGCCAAAATTTCCATAAAACAAAACATTGGTGTTTATAACTCTCCAAAACATAAACACCAAAACTCTCTCTTTTTAAAAAATTTCTCAATATCCTTCGCCATCGTAATTTGAGGCATCATCATAGATTTCCTCATCCCAGTAATTATACTCAATATAATCATCGATTTGCTGGTTCAAACCCCAGTTATGATTATCATAATAATTATATGCATCAAAGCCCGAACTGACGCTTCTTAGAGTAACGTCCTTGGATTTGGAAGCGGACTTGTAATGGCTGTCCCCATAGAATTTTACTTTGACATTATAGCTTCCCACATCATATTTCACGCGAAGACCCTTGCCGTAGGATTTGGATTTCCATTCATAATTGCCGTTGGAATCAGTGATGGTATATTTGATTTTTCCGTTGCTTGATATTTCTCTGCCCTTGCTGTCGACAAGCTTGATTAGAATCACTCCTTTGCCGTCAAACCATTTGTCGGTAGATATTTTCACTTTAACGTTTTCCTTTGCAAATGCATGGCCTGCAAACAGTATAAAGCAAAGCCCAATAATAGCCAGAATGATGATGATTTTTCTGTTCATGATTTTTCACCTAAGGTTTAATGTGGATAATTTGTTACAACCTATATTTAAATATTAATTTTCATATATAATTAATTGATTCTTATGATTGAATATGACGATATAATTAAAGATTCCCCTTTTTTAGTAAACCATTTAATTTCATTGATTAAAACTCATGATTTTTACATGAATAAACACATTAAAAAGGAAACAGACATCCTGCCAAGCCAATATTACATGTTGCTGTTCCTGTATTATGAAATGGGTACAAACCAGTCAGATATTGCCAAAGCATGCCTGATGGACAGAAGTGGAGTTTCAAGAGCATTCAAGGATTTTGAAGAAAAGGGATTAATCATAAGGGAAGTTGACGAGGACAACAAAAGGGCATACAAAATCACATTGACTGAAAAGGGAATTGAAACTTCTGAATTTTTAATAAAAAAGGAAAAAGAATGGGACGATATGATCTGTGAAGAACTTGACATCTCCCGTGACGAGCTGCTTGAACTGCTGTCAAAACTATGCTTAAAATCCCTTGAGTTCAACAGAACCCATTTCTAGCCATATCCTTCAACTTCAAGATAATCGTCAATGCCATAGTCATCACCGTATTCATAGTGGTCGTAATATGCACCTGGATCGCTTCTTGACAATGAATACCTGTCACCAACTACAGTATGATAATGATTTTGAGAACCAGAAAAAGCCGCCTGATGTGCCTGTGGGATAGATTGTAGTATATGACATCTTAAAACCTGATGAGTTCAAATCAAGAATTTCATACATCAAATCACTTTCACCATACCATATATTGTCTGTTCCAAGAATTATCCCGTAAACATCTTTGCTTTCATAGGAGTACTCAATGAAGCATTTTGATTTGCCGTCCTTGGCATAGTCGGAAATATACATGTTTACATCATCATTGTTGAATTCATCGTAATTGTCCTGACTCGTTTTCCAAACAATCATATATCCCCGCAGACCATTATAAGTCACATAGGATATGTTTTTTGCATCGTAATATCCGTATGTTCCATAAGTTCCTGTGAAATTACCGTCTGGAATGTCCTTTTCGTCGATTTTCAGACAGCTGTCCAATGTTGCAACCAAAAAATCGTCCCCTCCGATATCTTCAATTACCTTATCCGAATATGATGCATGAGACGGTGGAATGACCAGATGAACCAGAGACCCGAAAATAAAGCTCCTAATTAGGAATAGTACACATACTATCACAATAATTATCAGGATATTTTTTGGTTTTGACATGATAATATATTAACAGTTTACACACATTTATAATTATTGTCCCAGAACAATTTTACCAAGTGCCGTCAATTTTACACTGCCACTACAATTCCACATTACCACAACAATTTTACGAGATGACTTCAATTTTACCAAATCGCATCAATTTTACCTTATGGCTTAAACAAACTATAAATTAAAGTTAATACAATTAATAGCTATGATAGAATTAGTTATTGCTTGTTTTATAGGAATACTCATTGGAACCACAACCGGAATGATACCTGGAATACACGTCAATACGGCCGGCGCAATCCTATTTGCGTCCTCCACATTTCTTTTGACGTTTCTATCTCCTGAATTTCTTTGCGTTCTTATGGTTTCAATGTCAATAGCACATGCACTGATAGAATTCGTTCCGTCAATGCTTTTGGGAGTCCCTCAGGAAGGCACAGCCACTTCCATCCTCCCAGGACACAGAATGGTTCTTCAGGGACGGTCAAAGGAAGTCATACGTATCGTCTCTGTAGGTGGCTTTGGAGCAATTATCGTGACCATAGTGATGCTTCCGGTTTTTGCAATACTTCTGCCCATTCTGCATGACATTTCAAAGCCGTTTACATGGACAATACTTCTTGTTGCATCAATATATCTGACATACCGCCTAACAGGAAACAGGAGGGATTTCCTATGGTCCCTTCTCTTGTTTGTCCTTTCAGGAATTTTGGGTTGGATTATCTTTCAGACCCCAATTTCGTCAGGCGTGACGTTAATGTG
The DNA here is from genome assembly GCF_947169325.1 of uncultured Methanobrevibacter sp. Classification (GTDB taxonomy): domain Archaea; phylum Methanobacteriota; class Methanobacteria; order Methanobacteriales; family Methanobacteriaceae; genus Methanocatella. Next base: position 15,601 of record NZ_CAMVPN010000019.1, read on the forward strand.
CACCTTTTCAGGTCTTTTCGGAATAAGTACAATACTCTTCAGCCTGAATGATTCATCGACAATACCACATCAAAATCCGTTTTACGAACTCAATCTGGATTTCGACAAGTTCAAAAGCATATTTGCAGGAGGAATTACCGGAGCCATACTGGGATTCCTTCCAGGGTTCGGCCCCGCACAGGGAACTGTTATAGCACAGGCTGCAAGTGGCACAAACGACAATGACGATGACGATACTGTGAATTTCCTTCTGGCGACATCAGGACTGAACGTTTCGGACTGCCTGTTTTCGCTGATTGCAATATACATCATTGGAAATCCAAGAAGCGGAATAGCAGTTTACATGTCATATCTGATTTCCGAGATGAACCTGAATCATCTGGCGATTTTCATTTTCGCATCATTAGTGGCAGTTTCCATTTCATTGGTGCTTTCCTTGAAACTGGGCGATTCTTTTTCTAGACTGATGGGCGGTGTTGACTACAGGAAACTATCAATCGGAGTGATTATGCTCCAGATACTGATCCTGTACATCTTCATCTTTTATTACAAGGCCCCGCTCGGATATATGACCTTAGCTCTGATTACCTCAACCGCAATGGGAATGCTGCCGCACTACATTGGCGTCGGCAAATCCCATCTGATGGGGATCTTAATCATTCCAGCTATTGTCATTTACATGCAGATGTTTATTTAGGTGATTTAAATGAGAAATTCATTAAAAGAAGAAATTAAAAAATTAAATTACGACATTGAGAATAGAGTTATTGTCAATCCGAATAAATTGACAATACTTCCATTAATACAAAATCAGAACATTAAAGAGAAATTTAGTGAAGAAAAACTTAGTGAAATATTGGATTTAAGTTCAGAAGACATTAAAAAACTAAAATTTTACGAAATGAATAATTTCCTAAATGATTCAACAAAAATTGAAGAGTACCTATCTGAATTTACAGACGTTATCATTGATAATCTCCCACAAGATTCAGACATACAAAGCATCAATTTTTTACTTTATGAACTTCTAATCAATATCTACAAACATTCACAATTCAAAAATGCATATATTCAAATAAATACTACTGAAAACAATCAAATTATTGAATTATGCATTATTGATGATGGAATTGGAATTCCTGGAAGTTTTAAAGAAGATTCAATAAAATTTGAAGATGATTGCAATGCTATTTTTGAAGCATTGAACGGTAAAACCACCGATAAAGAAAAATACAAATTGCATGGAAGAGGATTGAACTCCAGTGCCAGAATTACAACATTAGGATTCGAAGGAGAGATGTTAATAGCTTCAGGAAAAGGCATTTGTTTAATCAATTCTGATGGAATAGAAACCTGCAAAAACAGATACGAAATTGCTGGAACATTTATAATCCTAAAAATTCCAAATAAAAAAATTGAGAACATCTATAACTATTTAAAATATGAAAAAATAAATAAAATTCAAGGAGTGGAAGAATGAGCGAATTAGAAATTAATCTTGAAGAGAAATATTCCAAAAAGTTAGGTGTAGGACCTACAGCAAAAAAACTTTTTGATGAGATAAAAAACGAATCTTCAGTAACCCTAAATTTTGAAAACATCGAATTTATGAGCAGATCATTTGCTCAAGAGTACGTTTTTCAAAAGCACAGTTCAAAAATTGAAATTAAAGAAATCAACATGGACGATTCAATAAAAATGTTGTTGGACGTTGTTGAAGATGACTTTAAAAAAAGTTGTTTATAGCTAGATAATAACTACATTATCTGCTATTTTTTCTGCTTTTTCTTTAATTTCAGAAATGTCAACTCCAGGAAACGCATCAATGACACATAAATCCACATGACCCGCATCCAAATCTTCAAATGCATCGTTGTGGATTTCAAATCCATTTTTAATACCGTTAATGTCAAGGTTGTTTTTAAGCGCCTCAATCATCTCAGGGTTGGCATCATTGAATATTACCTTTTCAAATCCAAATTTCAATAAATAAATTCCAAGCGCTCCCAAACCGCACATTGCGTCAATGGCTGTGCCTTTCTTGATATCGTTGTTTTTCAGATAATTGTGCAGCCTGACAAGTTTGTCTTCGGTTGTCATTGCCACTTCTATGTGGTGTCTTGACTGATTTTTGACAAGAACTATCTTTTCGCCGAGCAATGTTCTCATCACGTTGATTTGAGTGTCATCGCCTACCAAAATTTCAAAGTGATTTATCTGAGAATCCCTGTCCAGTTTTCCAACTACATTTTGAGGACTTCCCCTTAAAACGCATTTCACTTCCGGAACTTCATCGGCCAATTTCAATGCGACTTCTTCAGTAAAATCCGGATGAAGCAATATCAAGGTGTTTTCCTGGATGAACTGAGGGTTTAGACTGCTGAAATAGAAATCAGACAGTGGAACCGGAGAGTTTCGCCTGAGCGTTGCCTTGTCGGGAACTATTTCACATTCTATCATTATCTTCAGGATGTGACTCATCACAATATCCAACGGCCTTTTCCCGCAACTGCACCTCATGTATTCCCCGTCATAGTCATCAAAGTTTATCAAATCCTTTAGCGGAGAGAATTTCTTGATTTGGATGTCTTTGCAGTTTTCACATTCATTTAGGGAATTAATTTTTTCGTCAATATCTATGATAAAATCACCTCAAAATTGCCTTTACAATATAATATTGATTTATACTAGTATATATGCTTTCGCAGGAAATAAAAAATTTATAAATAAGCAACGCCAATGTTAAATCAACTAAAAAATCGAAAAAAGTGATAAATATGAGCAATAATGAGATTATACCACAATATGACGTTGTCAGACAAAATTACAGCCCTAAGGAAAAATTGCTTTTAGGAGAACTTCGTGAAAATTTAGTTGACCTGGCCATATCATCAGGCGGAAATTTCCAGCCGAATGAAGACAAGCTACTGAATGACATCAGGAGCTTTTTATTTGCAAGGCTGTCACAGGACCCTCAAAATAATAAGCTCACAAATGAATATTTGGATACCCTGTCACTCAAGCTGCTCAGGGACATTATCGGATATGGTGAAATCGACCCTCTGATTCAGGATGACGATTTGGAGGAAATCATGATCAACGGAATAGACAAGCCTGTCTTTGTCTACCACAGAAAATACGGCATGATGAAGACAAACATCAGATTCGACGACGAAAAGGAACTTACAGATTTAATCGACTCAATCGCAAGGCAAATCAACCGCAGAATTGATCAGGAAACACCGATTTTAGACGGAAGGCTTGTAGACGGCTCAAGAATAAATGCAACTATACCTCCCGCATCTGCAGATGGCCCCACATTAACAATCAGGAAATTCAAAAAGGACCCTCTGACCGTGATTGACCTGATTAATTCCAAAACAATTTCAGTTGAGCTGGCCGCATTTTTATGGCTGTGCTTCGACGGACTGGGCGTGAAATCCGCAAATGCAATAATATCCGGAGGAACAAGTTCAGGTAAGACAACAACACTGAACGCCCTTTGCGCATTCATCAATCCGAAAGAGAGAATCATTACAATAGAAGACACACTGGAGCTGCAAATTCCTCATGAGCACGTCATCAGAATGGAAACAAAACCGGCAAACATCGAAAACAAAGGGGAGCTGACAATGAACGACCTTGTTAAAAACTCTCTTAGGCAAAGGCCTGACAGAATAATCGTTGGAGAAGTTAGAGCCGACGAGGCCATTACCCTTTTTACCGCCCTGAACACTGGCCATTCAGGATTTGGAACACTTCACTCCAATGATGCAAGAGAGACAATAACAAGATTGACAAACGAACCTATGTCCGTTCCGAAGATAATGATTGGTGCAATAGATTTCATCATAATGCAGAACCGAATCTATACTCCTTCCGGAGTCTCTTTCAGAAGAATCAGCGAAGTGGCAGAGGTGGTCGGAATAGAAGAGGGCGTTGTTCAGCTGAACAAGATTTTCGAATGGAATCCGGAAACTGACCAAATAGAGAACGTGAGCGTGTCAAGCAAGACCCTGTCCCAGATTGCAAATTTGAGCGGAAGGTCCATCAATGACCTTGGAAGGGAAATTGAAAACAGGCAAACCGTATTGAACCACATGGTCAAGCAGGACATCCGTTCAGTTGATGATGTGAAAGCCATTTTGGACCTGTACTACAAGGACAGTGAAAAAGTGCTGAACAGAATTCTTCTTGGAAGGTGATTTCTATTTTAAACAGGTTTTTCATATTGGTTGGAGGCATTGTGCTCAGTCTGGTTTCCTTTTACAAAAACATTTCAGTAAAAGACATATTTAAGAAAAGGGAATCAAAAAACAATGACGTTATCGAAGCGATATTTTCAAAGCTTGATTATGAAACAAATCCAAAAATACCTAAAATGGAAAAGGACGTTCTCGAAGACATCCGCCAGCGGCTGAAACCTGTCATGATGAAAAAGTCTTCGATAAAATTCGTCATACTTCTAACAGTTCTTCTGTTTATCATAAGGCCATTTGAAGTAGGAGGAATGTTTTTAACAGTAGTCGTGATGTTTTACATATTCCTCATCTATTATCCGAAAATCAGGGAGCAGCAAAGCTATACCGACCTCAATCAGGAGCTGCCCTATGCATTAAGACATATGGGAATAGAGCTGAAGTCCGGAAAGGGCCTTCATGACACATTAGTGACAATCAGAGATGCCGATTACGGCACATTTTCAAAAGAAATCCACAGAGTTCTGGAGGAAGTGAAATTCGGAAAATCCACTGAAGACTCGTTGCTTGAAATGTCTAAAAGGGTCAACTCTGAAGGCCTTACACGGGCGGTACAGCAGATTGTAGGCACTCTTAGAGTCGGAGGAAATTTGGCCAACAGTCTTGACATTATCGCAAAGGACATTTCATTTGAAATGCAAATCAAGTTAAAGGAATATTCCCAAAGGCTGAATTCTTTTATTTTGATTTATACTTTCATTGCCATTCTAGCGCCGGTAATCAGTCTGATAATGCTGATGGCAGGCTCTACGGTAATGGGGGATGTTATTTCATCAAGCATGCTACTTGTGATGTACTCATTGTTTTTCCCGATGGTTGTAGTGTTTATGGGACTGTTCATTAAAAAATTAGAACCGAATGTTTAAAAAAAATAAAAATCGAAAGGAATTAACCGAATAAGGTTTCAATTCCTTTTGATGCCAATAATCCTACGAATGCTCCTTGCTGGTCCATTACAATGTTTCCTTTGGAGTATTGGTCAATTGCAGCATTTATCATTGCAGACTTTACTTCAGGGTCTTTAGCTGCATTGGCTGCTGCCTTAACGATTTCAAGTACTGCATCTCCTCTTGAGACACCGTTACCCCAATCCTCTTCACGAATGAAATCAATACCACTTACCTGCATTTGACTTCCATTGACTTCCAATGGCCCTGCGGCAGCAAGTACTGCATCCAATGCTTCGGTATTGACTGCCACAACGGAATCAATGTGAGTATTTGTATTGTACTCGACAATTTCCTTTGCAAGCTGCATTGCTTCAGCATTGTTTGAACTCCAAAATGCATCGTGAAGAAGCAATCTGGCTCCAGCACCCTGTGTTTGTGCTTCCGCAGGTTCTGCGGCTGTCGGGTGAGTCATGCCCCCTGGATAAACAGCATAATAATTTTTAAGAGTACCGTTGTCCAAATGGACAATGAATGCCATGTCACAGGCCCCCATACCTGGCCTTCTTTCACTTTCATCGATGGCACATACTAAAATATTTTTGTCACCTTCAGTAAGTTCGGAGTTACTTCCGATGAATAGTGCGCCAGCGATTATTGCAATAAGACCTATTAAAACAATAATAATAATCGCGATAATTAACTTTTTTGTCCTATCCATAATTCCTACCTTTTTCAGTTATATACTAAACATATATTTTTAATTCAATATACTTAAATTTTAAGGTAAGAAAACAAAAAAAAGAAAAAAATAATAATTAATGACAGTTGCATCCAAAAAAGAAACACCATAATCTTTTAAATATTGATTTTTTCTCTTTGGATTCCTCTTTGACTTCACAACATTTTGCTTTGTTTGCCATAAATAACACCAATTAAGATAGGTGAAATTAAATAGGATTCCTATTTAATTTCTTGAGAGTAGTTATATGCATTGCCGAATCAGAAGAGAGTTAAACCAATTCAGCAATAATTGGAGAAAGTAATTTGATTCAATCAAATCACATTAGCAATTAAAATTAGATTTTTAGGTAGACCTAATTTTTATCACTAATGATAATGTTGTACTAAGACATATATAAATCTTTAGGTAAACCTAAATTTAAGTAAAAATAGAATCACAAAAAAATTGGAAAAAATAAATAAAAAAAGAAATAATGGAAGATCTTACATCAATCTTCCAACACCAGTGATTTCAATACTGGCTACACCTTCAATGGCTTGAACCATTTCTTCAACAGCTTCAGATCCGCCTTCACCATCTTCAGTGATGAAATTTAAGATGATAGCAACTAAACCAAAAGCGATTGGTTCTTCTGCAATATCATGAATTTCAGCACCTTCAGGCATTGAACTTTTGATAGTTTCTTTAATAGCTTCTAAATCTATATCTGGACTGTCAGGCATAATTTTCATAGTTGTTAATACTTCACCCATTCTAATTCCTCCATTTTATAAACTTATGGTCCTTCAAAACCACATTCGCATTTATAAGCGTGACCAAAGGTACGGCATTTTTCGCATCTTGCTATTTTTGCTCCACATTCAGGGCATTCGAATTCAACGAACGGTCCTGTTAATGGAATTTCTTGTTTACATGAAATACATTCTACAGTTTTCATTTTATATCACCTATTATTTGTGTGTAATCGAAATTATAATCATTTACATTATCATCTATAAGAGATAACACCCTTTCGGGATATTTTCCGTTTACAACATAACAATCAGTCCCAAACCTCAATAAAAGAGAAGGTAACATTACATCAATCGATGACTCCTGAAAAGTTAGTAACGTTTTTGCATCGATTTTACTTATGAATGTTGAACCCGGCTCCTTCGGTTCTTGGGTATATATACCATTTACATTTGTTACTATTAAAAGGTTTGCATTTAGAAGGTGTGAAATGTATGCTGCAATCGAATCTGAAGTCACATCCCATGAGCATTCGAATGGATCTTCCACCTTTAAAAATTCAGAAACAACAAAAATCGGAGTCAAACCTTCCTCTGAGATTACATTGACATCCTCTATCGAATAAGCAAGTTTTGCTGAATCGACCTTGTCATTGACAAGCTTTGCAATGATGTCCATGCAATCGATGGCTGTCCAGTGGTTTACCTCTTCTGAGAAGTGTTGTTCGCTGTTGTATTTGCGAATAAGATTTGCAAACTCGCCTCCTCCCAGAACAATGCATGAATCAGTGCCTTCAAGCCTGTTTGCCAATTCTATTGCATAATTTGGAAATAGGCTTCCCCCGATTTTTACAACCTGTTTTACGATGATAATCACGACCCTGTTTAATTAAAAGTAGCTTTCATTAAATGATGGTTTTGACTATAGAAGTTTCAAATCCCCTGTCACTTCGTCAAGGATTTCATCTTCATCAGGCCCGAGAGCCAAAACTGTAACGCTTGATGTAGGTATCTGAGTCCTTCCAGCATCAACTACCAAATAATTGGCAATGCCCTTTTCGTCGGCCAACTTCTTAAGTGCAGTCAACTCCTCCAAGGTCTGGACTTTCAAAACCACTTTGGCATAGGCCTCATTTTCCCATTTTCTGATTTTATCTGCAGGGGATTTCTTATATGCGCCAATGGCACCATGACAGCACTGTGCTGCGATTTTCCCTTTGCGCATTTTCAAATCTGTTCTGACAATCATTACCTGTTTCATGATAACGCCTACAAATTGTTCCTTTCCTTAATTTCAAGAACCTTATCAAGTGAAACTCCAGATTTTTCAGCAATTATTTCTGGTTCATCCCCAGATTTTAACCAATTGACAATAATTTGCTCCATCCCATCATCTTTTCCATTTTTATATTTGTTTTCACCATACTCATCAATCAAACTCATCCTATCACCTAACCTGTCACAAATAATATTCCTTTCCAAATCATCCTCAACGAATTTGTCAGTTGTTAACCACAAAACTCCCAGTGCCAGTTCCAACTGAGAAATAGATAAATTTTTTAACCTATTAATGATTTCAATAACTCTGTAGATATACACGACAATATCCTTACCTTTTTTACTTAAGGGAACCAGCGATAACAAAACTACATCCCTGCCAGTTGGCATTTCTTTATTTTTAAGTTTAGTTTCAACATTATTAATAATTTCGCTACTGGTCAAATTATTCAGTCCGATAACCTCATATTTAAAGGAATTTAATTTGTTGTATCTGTAGACAACAATTTTTGAATCCTCATCCGTGCTTAACACGGCCAAGTTAACCTCCTTGTCACTTTCCTTGTGTTGGTCTGTGATTGCAACATAGGAATGTGCCCTTCTTGAAAAGTCATCGTCAACTTTAGTGCTTTGAAATTCAATAATCCAAATCTCCTCATCCAATTCCAATATCAAATCCGGCTTGTATGTAGTCGGATCTAGTTGCCTTAGTTCTTTAGTCCATAATTTTACATTTTCAGACTTGATGCCCATTATCTCCAAAAGAATATGGGCATCCTCATCAGCCACGTTTTTGAACAACAAGTCCTCCTGAAATTCCGCCATAATGACACCTCCAAAGTTAATTGATTATAATTAGTAGAAAATAGTTAAAAATGATTTATATCAAAATCAAAGCATATTAACTTAAATAATTTGTTTTTCCCACAACAATTTTACAGACCTAGAGCAATTTTACGAAGTGAAAGCAATTTTAGAAAATTGAATTTTACAATACCTTAATTAAATAGAATAAACAAAATTATTAATGATTATATTTTTAAGGAGATAATAATGACACGTATTTCAATTTTAGACAAAGACAGATGTCAACCTAAAAAATGTGATTATCTCTGCATACATTACTGTCCTGGTGTCAGGATGGACGAAGACACCATAGTAGTTGATGAGAGCACAAAAAAACCGTTGATATCAGAAGAATTATGTGAGGGGTGCGGTATCTGTACCAACCGTTGCCCATTTGACGCAATTACGATTATTAATTTGCCTGAAGCTGCAGAAGATCCGATTCACAGATTCGGACAAAACCAGTTTGAGCTCTTCGGCCTTCCAAGCCTTGAAGAGGGAACTGTTTTAGGGCTTTTAGGACAAAACGGTATCGGTAAATCCACAATAATGAATATTCTCTCAGGAACATTGATACCGAACTTCGGAGACTTTGAGAATCCCCCTGAAAACTGGGACAATGTCATTGAGTATTATAAAGGTTCAGCGCTTCAGAAGTACTTCAAGGATTTATCAGAAGGAAACATCAAGACAATTCTGAAGCCTCAGATGGTCGACAAGCTTCCGAAAATCGTGAAAGGAAAAGTAAAAGACCTGCTTACACAGGTCAATGAAAGGGACAAGCTGGAATATGTCACAAAGGAGCTCCAGCTTGAAAACGTTCTTGACCGTAAGATGGAAAATCTGAGTGGTGGGGAGCTTCAAAGGGTCGCAATTGCCGCAACAGTCCTGAGGGAAGGTGACTTCTACTACTTCGATGAACCGACCTCATGGCTTGACGTGTCCCAAAGACTGAATGCCGTTAAAGTCATCAGGTCACTTGCAGAGGAAGGAAAAAGCGTTCTTGTAATTGAGCACGACCTTGCAACCCTGGACGCATTGTCAGACAACATCCATATCCTATACGGTCAACCGGGAGGATACGGAGTAGTGTCCGGAAGAAAAGGTGTGAGATTAGGTATCAACGCATACATCAAGGGATTCCTATCAGAGGAAAACGTCAGAATCAGAAGAAATCCTATCGAGTTTACAATAAGGCCTCCAACACCGGAAGATGAAGGGGATGCACTTGCAAGCTATTCCGACTTGAGCAAGGAATACGACGGATTCACATTGACTGCCGATGAAGGAGAAATATTTTATGATGAAATCGTAACTGCATTCGGTTCAAACGGTATAGGTAAGACCACATTCGCCAAAATACTTGCCGGAGTGGAAGAGCCTACAACCGGAGAGGTCGACGAAGAGGTCACTATCGCTTATAAACCACAATATATCGTTACCAACTTTGAAGGCAGTGTCAGCGACTTCTTATATATGAACGCACCTAGTTTCGGAAGCAAAATCTTTGAAAGCGAAATCATGAACCCTCTAGGATTGAATGATATGCTGGACAAGCCTGTCAAAGGCCTGAGTGGAGGGGAACTTCAAAGGCTGGCGATTGCAGCCACACTTTCAAAGGATGCTGAAATATATCTTTTCGACGAACCTACAGCATTTCTGGATGTTGAACAGAGACTGATTGCCGCCAGAGTAATCCGTAAGATGGTTGAAAGCAGAAATGCGGCATCACTGATTGTAGACCACGATATCGTATTTATCGACTACATTTCCGACAGGGCAATGGTGTTCAACGGAGAACCTGGTTTAAACGGTCACGCATCAAAGCCAACTGACCTTAGAAATGCGATGAACGAATTTTTAGGAAATCTCAACATCACATTCAGAAGGGACAAGGAAACAAAAAGGCCTAGGGTCAACAAACTCGACAGTTTCAAAGACCGTGAACAGAAAGAAAAAGGAGAATATTACTACTTATCAGATTAACTATTCTCTTCCCCCATCACCCCATTTTTAAAAGTATTACTTTTTATACTGATTTTGACGATTTAGTAATACTTCATTTCTAATTTAAAAAATTTAATATAGATTAAACAACAAACTTCTATTCAAGCATAATTTAAAAGTGATAAAGATGAGTTGTTATAAATATTGGGGAACAATAGCTGAAATAGCTGAAAAACTTTCAAGTTATGGGGATTTAGAAAAATATGGAGATTCCGCACTCGATGATATTAATATCTACGAAATCATTGAAATATTGGATGAAGTGGAAATCATAGCTCACGACAAGGAAATTGATTTTGATTCTGCAAAACACATTCTTGATGATGAAAAAATGAATAAAGCATTGAAACTAATTCGCAAATTCTACGTATATATCGGAGCAAGGCTTGAGACAGAAAATGCGCTTAAAATTTTGGAATCAGACAATCCTACCGAAACATTGGATTCATTTCATTTTTATGATAGATACATTGGTCTGATCAATAATGAAAGTCAACTGGCGAAATTCAATGAAAACAAGACATTTGTCTTTTTGGGAAGCGGACCCCTACCTTTGACATTGATTATGTTCAACAAAGTTTATGGCTGCAAATGCATTGGGATTGAATTGCAAGAAGAAGTGGCAGACCTTTCAAGAAAAGTATTGAAAAGATTAGGCCTTGATGAAGATATAAAAATTATAACCGGCGATGAAAATGCTATAGCAAATCTTGAATACGACATTCTGATGGTGGCTGCACTGGCTGAGCCGAAAGAAAGAGTATTTGCAAACATATGGGAATTCATAGATGAAAATACTCCCTTAATTTATAGAACATACACAGGTATGAGAGCGATATTATATGCTCCTGTCCTTGAAAAAGATACACGAAGATTCCATAAAGAAGTCATGGTATTGCCAACTGGGAAAACAAACAACACTTCAGTTTTAATTAGAAAAATAGTATGAAAGGAGATATTATTAAATATTCTCCAATTCTTTTAGAATGAATTTTTTTAAAATCTCAACAGCTTTCTCACCATCTTCATCGAGACGAACAGCATCCAATGGATTTAAATCAAAGGTTTTAACAACGGCATCTGCTGAAATGTTTTTAATTGCATCAATATCCTTTTCATTCAGGATTACTGATGCACAATCATCGGCGCACCCTGTTATTGTAACGATTTTTGCATCATCCAAAATAGGTGAGCAACTGTTAGGCTGTGCTGAATATTCTGTGATGCATGCCGCAACAATATTATCGTTTTCCAAAGCCAACTCTACACTAGCTGCCCTTACGACCAAACCAAGCGGACTTAATCCGCTACATGAAACCAATGCTATTTTATCACTCATTTTTTAACCATCCTATCATATCTTTTTTTAACTTTATCGTAACCCCTTTTGTAAAACGGACATCTCAAAAGACATTCATTGCAGCCTTCCCTGTGGGCGGTGCATAACTTTCTTAAAAAGTTCTCATCTTCATCGAATGCTCCTTCAGGACATCTGTCAATGCAAACTCCGCATGTGGAGCAGAAATCCTTAACCCACAGCATGTCATTTTCCTCTTTAAAGGGCAAGTTTTCAATTGAAGTGTGAATCATGAAAAAACCAACAGTAATTCCCTCTTTGAAAAGACACATGTTACTTCGTGTAATCATACAATCATTAGATTGCATGGCTATTGCTCTCATGCTCAAATCATCCGCCAAAGGATGAATCAACTCTGCAGCAAATCCGTTTTTTCTGAGGAAATCTGCAAATTCATAAACGTGAAGTCCATATTCCTGAAATTCCTCATCCATCAGCCTGCATTTTTCAGGCGACTGTTCCATTTCAATCAAATCGTCACCCATCAAAAACTTAAAGATTATTACATTATCAAAATCAATTTCAAACTCCTTTTTAAAATCATCGGATAATTTTGAATAGCTAATTCCTGAAAAATTATATCTTAAAGCCAAATCCAACAATCCATCAACTAATTCCTCAGTAATTTCTGATTTGGGATTTTTAGGATTTTCAATTTTGTAAAAATTAGGTAGAGGTTTATGGTATCTAAACCCCTCAAAAGTAGTATCAATCATTTTCTTAAAGCTTCAACGGCTTTAGGGAACTCTTCACAGAATACTTTGATTTCTTCTGTTGGAATTGAGAAGCTTATACGCAAGTATCTGTCTCCAAAGTCTTCAGAAGTGTATTCCCCTTCCCTTGTGAACAGTTTTTTATCAATCAGATAGTTTGACATTTCTTTCGGATTGATTCCTGCACCGGACAAATCGACTGCCATCATGTTTGCATCAGACGGATAGACAGGCAGGAAAACCCCTTCAATAGGTTCAATCATTTCACTGATTAACCTTTGGTTTTCAAAGCAGGTTTCCCTCATCTCTTCAAACCATTGAGGTTTTGATTTCAAACCTGCGATTGCACCGTATTGGGAAATGATGTTTACTCCAAGGTCGTTTACAACAGCGTTTTTGATGGCATCTATGATTGGTTTTGATGATATTACACCACCAATTCTTAAACCTGCCATTCCGAATATCTTGGAAAAGCTGTAGATTGTCAATGTCTGGCCTGGAGCATAGTTTTCAACAAGGAAATGCTCTCTTGCAAAGTCCTTATAGGTAATGTCGTGCAATAAGTATAAGTCGTTTTCCTTTGCAATTTCTGCAAATTCTTTCAATTCCTCTTCAGTGTATGAGGAACCTAACGGATTTAAAGGATCGATTAAAATAACCATACGTGTATTCTCATCCATATTCTCCCTGAGCAAATCAGGAGTCAGCTTATAGTTATTCTCTTCAAAATAAATTGGAACATATCTCACTTCACCGGCAAACCTGTTTGCAAAGTCTCCGATGATGAAGTATCCCGGATCTGACAGGATTACATTGTCCTCAGGTTCCAATAATGCCTGCATACATAAGTATAATGATTCGGTTGCACCTGAAGTCAGCAAAACTTCCAGGTCCTTGAAGCCCAAATCGTCCAAAATCAGCTGTTTTAATTCTGAAAATCCTTCTGGGGCAGGATATCTGCAAAATGTCTTTTCCTTTATGGCTTCAATCATGGCATCGGCTATAATATCTCCATGAAGATGGTTGGTGTTCTGGCCCATCCATATCATGTCCTTGTCCATATACATATCTTCAAAAAAGTCATTTGCACATTCATAGCCTTCCGGAGGCACCCTTTCAGTTTTTTGAAACTTTTTTCTCGGGTTTTTAATATCGAAATCCTTATCCCTCATAATATCACGCAATAATTCCAAAGTAAATATTTATTGTTAATTATTAATAAAAGTAACTTAAACAATTCCACTTGAAGTGATTGAAAACGTTACCTGCTTTCCTTCAGGAATGCTTCTGTGGCGAACTAAAGTGGCTACACGCTTGTTTACTGCATCGCCACGATCCAGCTGGATTATGACCTTGCTCCAGTACTGCAGGATTGTTCCTCCAACTGCCCTAATGTCACTGTTTCCTTCATCATCAAAGGCATTGTAAATCTGGTTTGTCAAAACCACTGCCACATCATATTTACGGGCCACTTTAGACAAAATTCCCATCTGCTTTCCCAATTCCTTATTGAGCTTGGATGATTTCATGTCATCAACCCTGTACAATGCAACGGCAGAATCCAAAATAAGCAAATCCACATCGGAGTGGTTTTTTCTAAGCCATACCTCTATTGCCTTGAGATTATCATTCTGCTCAAGGAAGTTGGTTGGCTCAAAGACTATGATATTATTAGCTACTCTTGTAAAGTCCGGACCTGAAATCTGTTTGATTCTGTCAATTGATATTCCCCCTTCCGTATCGATATATATTACCTTCTTATTATTTCGGGCCACATTAACGGCCAGAGCCAAGGCAATATTACTTTTACCGGAACTTGGCGGTCCGAATATTTGAGTGATTACTCCCTTTTCAAAACCTCCTCCCAACAGTGCATCCAGTGAGGAGTTGGATGGGATTTTGTGATTGTCCTCAAAATTAGCTAATACTTTCATGAGTTTATATTTATTTTTATAAAATATATAATTTAACAAAATTTTATTAAGTGTGAAGTTATATTATCAAATAACCAGGTGATTAAATATGCACAAAAAAATAATTACATTACTGATTGTCTTGATTTTTTCACTCAGCTGTCTTGTGGTTGTTGCAGCCGACAATAACACCACCGACAATGCGACATACAGTGAAGAAATTGAAGATTTGATGGATTACATAATTCCGATTTCATTTACGGATAAAGGAATTGAGTTCAGCGACGGGTTTACCGGATTTTGCCTTGATTCAACAAAGACCGGCGTTAATGTAGATGATAAATTCACATCAACACACACCCAGAATGAAGAAGTTGAAAACAATGCGAAATGGGCAATAATCGAATGGTATAAATCAGGAAAGCAAGACAGTATTGAAGATGCGGTTTCACAGGCCATCAACGGAAACAAGAAATATGATGCTGCAAACACATTATTCGAATCCGGCGACATAAGCAATGACAAAATAGTGGTGAAGATTGACAACACTACAGAGGCCACATTCGAATTTGAGCTTTTGAAATCAGCAAATGATGGAGTGTCCGACTGTCTGGCATACAAAGTATCCATGAAAACCGTGCCTAATGACGACGTCTTATCTTCAAGCGATGATGATATTGTCAATACAAGTGAAGTCGAAAATGACACAGTAATCGATAAAACAGACAATGCTGCAAATGAGAAAACAGGAGAGGCCAGTGGCGGAGAACTAATCAATGATACTGATAAAAAAACAGATGCAAACAGTGATAAAAAAACAAATACTACAAACGATGAACAATCAGATGATGAAACAGTCGTGAATGAAACAAACAAGACCATCGTGAACAAGACCAATGTTGTTATTGTCAATGAGACAAACACCACCCTCATTCACAAGAACAATACAAAGGTCATAAACAAAACAAACGAAACACCGCAGAATGCAACAGTTCAGGACACAATAATGAAAACAGTTGGAAATCCTATTTTCCTGTTGGCTATCGTAATTGTGATTATTGCAGTTGTTGCAGTCGTAATGCGCAGAAGAGATTAAATTTAATCTTTTCTTTTTTTATTTTCTTATTATTTTTGGGTTTCTGCGAGTCAAATCAATGATTTTTGATGCATGATTTGATTCTAAATCGCCAACATCAATAACCAAATCAACATCCATTTCCAATTGGTCCAAAATATCTGCCGGATTTGACAATACCTCTTCGTCTGAAAGGTTTGCGCTGGTTGTGGTTATCGGGAAAATGCCAGCCAACCCGCAGGCAATCTGATTGTCAGGCACCCTGACTCCAACATATTTGGATCCGCTTGTCACCGCTCTCGGCACTATTTTCCTTTTATCCAAAATGAATGTATAGGGTCCCGGAAGATGGGAATTGATGACCTCTTTTTGGGCAATTGATACCTTCGCAACTAGGTCAATGGCATTAACATCGCTGACCAGAATTGACAATGGCTTTAAGGGACTTCTCTGTTTGATTTCAAAAACCTTTTTAACAGCCTTGTTGTCAAATATGTTGGCGCCTAATCCATAGACGGTGTCTGTCGGATATAATATGACGCCGCCCCTTGCCAATACATCAATAGCTTCGCCAATGATATTCTCATCAATTTCATCAATGCCTGTTTTTAGAACTTTCATTATAACTTTATATTGGATAAGATATCTAATATAAATTATGCTTCAAAGTTTAAGACCCCTATTGACAAAAATACTGAATCCGCTTGCTAAACACTTAAACATAAATCCGAATATCGTTACGGTAATCTCACCATTTGTTGCGCTTCTTGCGGCATACGGCTTTGCAAACCACATGTTAATACTGGGAACAATTGCAATTCTATTTTCAGGATTTCTTGATGTGGTTGACGGTGCAGTTGCAAGATATCATGGCAGATCATCCAAGTTCGGAGCGTTTCTCGACTCAACAATGGACAGGTTTGCAGATGCAATAATCTACATCGGAATCATATTTGGAGGATACTGCGACTGGTTTGTTGGAGTTCTGGCAATCCATTCAGCAATCTGCGTCAGCTATGTGAGGGCAAGGGCGGAATCACAGGGAGCGGAATGCAATATCGGAATAGCCGAAAGGGCGGTCCGAATGGTAATCCTAATGGTTGGAGCATTAATCGGATACTTTGCAGGAGACATATACTTTACATACATCATCTACATCCTGGTAATCTTATCATATTTCACTGTTGGACAGAGAATACTACACGTTTGGAGGCAATTGAAATGAGTGAACTTGAAAGTCCTGAAAAAATAGCAAAGGACATTGCAAAACTGGAAAGAAACCTGAATCAGGTGGCTGACATTACCTTTGAAGGAAAGGAAAAAGAGGTCTATGACAGGGCTGTTGACTACTGGAACGATTCCAAATATTATCTTGAAAAAGAAGATATGCGGACTGCATTCGGCTGCATTGAATACAGCCACGGCCTTTTGGATGCATTGAGGATGATTCATGGAATCATCTAGTTAATACATTCAAGCATCATTATTCAAATTAATTTATAAACGCCATATTGATAATCCTATCCATAACAACATTGAATTTTTAATATTTTTAAAAGAAATCCTATAGATTAGTCTGTTGAAAAAGCAAATATTCTGAATAGAACATCACCAGAATTACAAAACGATTAATTAAAAAGGACACATCGCCATCAAATGCTAAAATTATAAATGCTGAAAGCAAAATAAAAGAAGGTTTTGCACTCACATCAGGGAGTCAGTTATCATTAACAAAAAAAAAAAAGAAAAAAAAGAAAAAAGTGGTTTAATTATGCTGCTTTAGAGTATAATAAACCAATAGCTCTGTTGTAGAAGAACATGAAGTATACAGAGAAGATACCTAATAAGATATTACCAACAGTTTCGTTTAATCCGGAAATCCAAGCAAGAATAAGTGAAACAACAATTAAAATAATTGCAACAACAATAACGGTTCCGATAATACTGCCGAGACCTACTCTGGAAATGTCTCCGATTGCTTCTCCAATAGCTAAAGCATCACCTAAATTATCGCTTTTTGCTAATCTGCATTTAGCCATAAAGTTAGCTAAAGCAAATACAATGAATAAGATAAGACTAATTATGATAAGTAACCAGTCTCTGAGGAATAATCCTAAAACGAAAGCGATAATGATAGGGATGATGAAGTAAACGATATCAACAATGATTAATTTGATAGCGTTTGAGATTTGTCTTGCGATGTCAATACTAGGACCGTCATCTCTTCTTTCAATACCGTATTTGATAACGTCCAAAGTGTATCCTGAAATTAAAAACATTACAAGAATGAAAACAATAATTCCTACAATACTTAAACCTGTGAAAGCAGCACCGCCTAAACCAGTACTACTGAAAGCAGCTGCTAAACTAAGTATTGCAGCCCCTCCAATAAGAGCACCTATAATTCCTAAAATTACATATATGACTAATGCTTTAATATTGTTAAAAGGATATACTAAAGCATCACTAATTATTTCTCCTATATTCATAAATTATTCACCTTTTTAATTTAATAAAAAACTCTACAATTGAGTTATATTGTATTTTTATTAAATAAACTATATATATGTTAACATTGTTTAATTTGGGATTTTAAGGAATTTATGCAATATTTTATCAATTGTTTCCCCATTATAGCATATGATTTAAGCAAAATGGGGCGGATTAAATGCAAATCAGCAGAACCAATTATAGTAAATTGCATATTTAATTTTATTTATTTAAATATAATTTATTCTATTTT
>NZ_CAMVPN010000020.1 GCF_947169325.1 uncultured Methanobrevibacter sp.
CATTTCCCATGTACATCGATATTAAAACAAAATACTAATTAGTGGACAGTCCCAAAAACAGAAAATTTTCAAAACAAATTAAAAATTATAATAAAAAAAAGTGGTAAAAAAAATATGTAAAAAGCTTAATCTCTGGTTTGTTCTAACCTTACAAGCCTTGTAACATATCCTGCAATTTTATTTCTTAAATGTTTAGTACTTACAGTAGAATATTCTTGTACTAATTTTTTGTTTTCTTCAAAATCAGTAGTGAAAACACCTTTGTGAGTTTCTACAAGTTCTTTTGCTAAACGTTTAACAAATGAAGTTCTAATATTGCCCATCAACATTCCTCCTTAAAATTTTTTCCTGCTCATTCTTATTTAAAATAGTTAGCATGTCTACTATTTGATCAATTATCTCATTATCAAGACCTAAGTCTGTGCAAAGATCATCTATTTTTTTGTGAACTATATCTTCCCTGCTCTTATCGAAGATAGGCATGTCAAGATATTCCTTAGAAAGTGCAATGTCCTTTGCTAAAGATGTTCTTTGGTAAATCAGATCAAATAATTCATTATCAATTTCATCAATGCGATCTCGTGACTTTTTCAGAAGTTCTTCAGCTTCCTGCTTATTTTTAAAACTTTTCATTTCATAATTTCCTTCCAAAAAATCACCAAATTGATAATAATGATAATAATATAATTTATTGCAATCCTAGTATATAAACTATATGTTTGAATCTTAAAAAAAAAGTTAGAATAAAAAATATGAATTTTTTATTCAAAGTATCTTATTGTAATTTAAAAATGCGGTCATTTCCTTGTATGACAGGTTGGTTGCCTTGGCTGACACCACATTTACAGGACTTATTACCTCACAGATTACCGCAGGTGTTCCCCTATCGTTTACCCAATCGGCTAAAGACCATCTGTACTTTTCGCCTGGATAATAGAAAATCTTATTAACACCGGCATTTTTAGCGATGTATTTGGTAAGTGGAACGCATTTGGAAGGTGAAGTGTATCCTAAAACAACGTTTATGCCCGGAACTCCAGGGCTTACTGTAGTGTGGAAATCACCATAGGCATCGCATTTGGATTTGACAATGAGCTTGACCAGCTTGTTTGAGACTGTGCCTGACCTGTGGGCTACCCTGTTGAAATCGTATTCTGTCAATCTCACTTTCTGACTGATTGCCTTGACATTGACGAACGGAACCATATAAACTGTTCCTTTAATCGGATGGGTAGTCAGGTACTTTATCATCTTCATTGCAGCTACCTGTGAGTTGAGCTCATTTCCGTGAACCCCTGCAGTCATGAAGACGACTTTGCCCTTGCCGCCTTTGATGGTCAGGAGAGGAAGTCCCTTTTTGGTTGCTGCAACTGCCTTTTTAACCCATGGGTTGTTCGGCATGTTCTTCTTGATTAGCGGCGCCTTGCTCACATCTCCTTTCAATCCCCACTCCAATATCTTCAAGGAAATGAAATTGTTTACAGTATATTTGCTCTTTCCGGTGAATCCGTTTGTGGAGTATTTGATTGTGTATTTTCCGGAAGCGTGATTGAAATATATTGTAGCGTAACCGGTTTTGCTGGTTGTTCTTGTCCATGACTTTTTATTGATTGTAAAAGTTACTTTAGTGCCTGAAATTGGATTTCCGGCATTGTCAAGAACCCTTACCTGATATTTGGCTTTGGTTCCATAAGTTGAAGTGATGTCCTTTGAATTTGTTACCCTTGATGAAAACAGCTTGATGCTTTTTGTTGCTGAAGAGTTTTTGCACTCAAGAGTTACTTTATATGTTCCCGCATTCAGATTAATCGGCAAAAAGCACATTCCATTCTCATCACTGTTTAAAGAGTAATGCTTCTTGTTCAATGTCACCTTAACGTTTTGACCTTCAACACCAGTTCCGTTGGAGTTGACCACTGTAAAGTTATACACCGGATTTCCCTTATAGTACCAAACGAAATCTTTTGCTTTGATTGATACGACCACATCTTCTTCAACTACATTCGTATCGTTTTCCACATCCGAAGAACCTTCATTTTCTCCAGATTCATTAACATCAGATGACCCTTCATCCTCACCAGACCCGTTTGTCCGTGATGAGCTGTCATCCACATTGACATTTGCGTCATCAGGCAATGTGGTATTATCCCCATCGCCCATTATGTCATCAGTGAAATTGTCTGCAGCTGAAACGGCAGAAATACTGATGAATAGGATTAGCATTAAAAACAATAATCGTTTCATATCAACACACAACCTTTGTTATCAACTTCTGTTTCAATGACACTGCCTTCATATTTACTCCAGGCTTCCCTGACATCATCAATTGACTCTTCGCTGACAATTGCCACAAATGAAGACCCTGTTCCTGACAGTCCTGAAGCGACGGCTCCTGCCTGAAGGGCATCCACGGCAATTGCAGAATCAAATCCCAATGTTGCGGAATAAATCAGCCCGTTTAGATTAAGGGCCTTGATGTAATCCCTGTTTTTTGCAAAGCCGAATGCTGTTTCCACCAGTGGTGCCAACACTTTCATTCTTTCAGGATTTGAATCTCCGGATTTTGAGTAAAAGTTAGGCATGTAAACTAAAATTGGATAATCTTGCATTTTCTCCTTTATTATAAACTCCCTATTCTTGTTGTCTGTTACTACAACTCCTCCAAAATAGGATGCAGTTGCATCATCGAATGATCCTGTAATCGTAACTCCTGCTTCAAGGGATGCATCGATTGCCATATTAACTACTTGCAAATCATCAAGGGGCTTCATGTCAAACTCCTCAGCGATGATTTCTGCTGTGGCCTTGACGATTGCATTGGATGAAGCGCTGCTGCTTGAAAGGCCGGATGCCATAGGCAGGCTTGATTCTGTTTTCAAATCAACTCCAAACTCTCCATCGTCAATGTCATAATGACTGAATACCCTTTTGGCGCACAACTCCATCAGATGAGTGTCCGCTCCAACGTCATTTGAACATGCAATTGAACTTTCGATGGATTTCGCCTCGCATTTGATGTCAAGGCCTATTCCGAATGCTGAGCCGAAACCTGTTGCAATGGCATTTATGATTGTTGCAGAACCAGGAGATCTTACAGTCTTTTTCATTATTTTACCTCATCATATGGAATGTTAACTTCAGAAAAGCTTTTTGCTCTGATGCGGGCATTCAATGACAATGCCGCCCGGTATTCCTCGTCGTTAATCACATTATCGATTGCACTTGCGATTGAAGAAATCTTTTCGGGATTCACCAGCAAACCAACATCATCAGTGATGATTTCGGTTATTCCACCTACATTACTGCCGATTACAGGTTTGCCACATGCCAAAGCCTCAATCAAAACCAGACCGAAACTTTCAGAAAATGACGGAAGGATTAAAACATCACAGCTCGGAATGATGTTTTCCACATCGTTTCGAGAGCCAGTGAAAATCACGTCACGGACATTTTCATCCTCAACCTTCTTGTTGAGTTTTTTAAACAGAGGCCCGTCTCCGACAATCACCAGATAATAATCACTGTTTGCGACCTTTTTGGCTTCAATTAATGATTCGACATTTTTCCTTTTGATGAGATTTCCCACAAAAAGAACAATAGGCTTGTCGGTTAATCTGTTTTCCTCCTTAAATGAGTTGTTCTCCTTGGAAGAAAACTTATTGATGTCAACTGAATTCCAACAAATCTCGGTTTTGTTTGATATTCCCTCAACACCAGTGGCAATGATTTCGTGCCTTAAGGCATTACTTACAGCAAGAACACGATCTGCTCTTTTCAATACATTTTTAATAGTGGAACGCATTATCGGTTGTTTTTTATAAACTTCAAACATGTCTGAGCCGTGGGCAGTGACATATGTCTTTATATTATGCTCATTTCCCACTTCAACGGCAGCGGCTCCTGCCGGAAAGAGGTAGTGGCCGTGAATGATGTCTATGTCCTCCTTTTCCAGAAGATTTTCCAATGCCTTTTTGGCATTCTTCTTAAACATCAAACCCCTTACACCAGGAATGTTGAGCCCCTTGGTTCCAATTACATGAATCCCATCGATATCCCGGATATTCTTATGGGGATATGTAATCACATAAACCTCATGGCCCTGCTTTACAAGTTCCTTTGATAAGGTGTGTATATGAACACCTACTCCACCGACATGTGGCGGAAATTGACCAACCATAGCTATTTTCATAAATTAACTCCACTAATTATACTATTATTTTAGTGAAGTTATCGTTTAAATAATATACGAATTGACACCCTCATATATATGCCAATTTAAAAAGTAAATACAATATTTAAAACCATCAATGGTAATGTGAAAACCCAACAATTAAACTGAAAGGAAAAAAGCCACTTTCAATTAAAACAATACGACATTAACATTAGATAATTGGATATTTCAACAAAAAAAGAAAATGTTCATTGGAAGTTATCGTTAAGATAGTTACCTTCCATATCAACCAGAATCACGTTCAAATCCAAATCAAAGCGTTGCATGCATCTTTCATGGATTGCTGAGGCAATGCTGTTTGAAACCTCGACTGACAGGTTCATCTCATCCAGGATATCCATCATGTCATCTGTTGTCTTGGAGTCAAATAGCCTTTGCAGATTATCTGTGTCGGCACCACATATTGCAGCATGCGCCACCATTATTTCACGCCTACCATCAGCAACGGCGTGTTTTGTGTCAAATATTCCGCCTGCAACCTTTATTAACTTGCCCATATGACCGAAATAGGTGAATTTGGTGATTCCTCTCTTTTCGGCTTCCTCAAACATGAAACCTACAAAGTTACCTGTCTGAATGATCTGCTCTTTAGTGACATCTAATTTTTTAAGGGCCAGTTTTTCACCGATGTTTCCTGGAACAAAAACCAAATCGTCTATGCCTGAAGCGATTGCAACATCAATCTGCGTTACTATGGAATTCTTGTATGCGTCACTTGACATTGACCTTGCAATTCCGGTTGTTCCAAGCACAGATATCCCTCCGACAATGCCCAGTTTGGGATTCATTGTCTTTCTTGCAATCTCAACCCCTTCAGGAATGGATATGGTGACTTTGGCAACCTTGCCTTCCGGAATCTTGTCCTCAAGATTTTTCACAATCATCCTTCGAGGTCCGGGATTGATTGCATAATCTCCTATTGGAATCTGAAGCCCAGGTTTTGTAATCTTTCCGACACCCAAACCCCCGGTAATTATCACATTAGACTCCTCATTGGTTTTATCCAAAAGTTCCACAGTAGAGATGATATCCAGGTTGACTGTAACGTCCGGGTCGTTGTAAGGGTTTTTGTGAGCTGTAGCCTGCGCTTTAAAAGAAGATAATTTTTTGCACTCGTCAATGATAATGTCCAATGTCTTTTTGGGAGTGTCAACCTTAACGCATGCAATGTCTGGAGAATCCAATATTGCATCCAATGCAGCAAGGGAACATGCTGTGGCAACAGTGCCTGTCGTAACCCCTGTATAATTTTCATCAGTCATTTTAAAAAAAAAGAAAAGAGGATTAAATCTAAATCATAGATTTAAGTTTGTCTAAAAGTTCGCCTTCCATTGGTGCTCCCAAGAATCCTAATTCACCATCAATCATAATGGTAGGAACAGCCATGATTTGATAATCGATTGCTCTTTGTCTGTTTTCAGCACTTTCATCGATTTTTATAATTTCTACGTCAATTGCATCGCCCAATTCATCTTTAGCAACTTGTGCAGCTTCAATTGCTGCTGGGCAATGTGGACAACTGTTGGTTGAAAATACTTCTACTTTAATTGCCATTATAAAATCTCCATTAATTTGATTTAAATCTATTTTATTATTCGTTATATATAATTGTTACCACCCATAATACCTTTCAAATGCTCTCTGCAAATATTTATTATATATTAAAAAAATAAAATTTAAATGATTAAAATGGAAAATTTACCGAATGAAATTAAAACAATAATTAACAGTGCCTATCCTTATATTAAAGAGTTCAATCCTGCACAGAAAGCCGTAATCGAATCAGGATATTTGGATGACAGCTCAAATTACATAATCTGCATTCCAACTGCAAGTGGAAAAACAGTTCTGGGAGTATTGCCTGCACTCAAAACAATTCTCAATGGTGGAAAAGCGGTTTATGCGGCACCTCTTCTTTCCATACAAAACGAAAAGGTAAAAGAATTCAAAGCTTTTGAAGATCATGGAATCAATGTCGGCAAACACCCGTCAAGTGCTGATTTGTCAGTTATGGTCTTTGAGTCATTTGACGCCCTTACAAGATTTTCATGGGATAACCTGCGTGACGTGGACACCCTAATCATCGATGAGTTCCACATGATTGGAGAATACACAAGAGGACCTACACTTGAAGCAGCAATTACACGGGCTAAAATTATTAATCCGAGCATGAGAATAATTGCCCTTTCAGCAACCTTAAGAAACATTGAGGAAATCGAGGGATGGCTTGAAGGAACCTGCGTAGAACATGACTACCGTCCGGTGCCTCTCCACAAGGAAGTGCTGGATGCCGAAATGTTCAATACTAAAAACAAGAACGATGTCATTGTAAAAGTGATTGAAAAGGCAATCAAGGACAAGTCCCAGGCGTTGTCATTTGTATCAACCAGAAGATTTACGGAAAGTCTTGCAACCTACGTTTCAGGAAAAATCAGCAAGAAAATCAACGTCAAGCAAAGGGAAAAGTTCAAGGAAGTGGCAGAAAAGCTACTTGAGGTTCCAAAAAAGAAAGGCTCCCTTCCGACCACCACCTGCCTTAAGCTTGCTGAAGTCGCAGAAAAGGGTGTTGCGTTCCACCATGCAGGACTCTTCAACGAGCAGAAGGAAATAATTGAAGACGAATTCAGAAAAGGAAACATTTTGATGATTACAGCAACACCAAGTCTGATGTATGGAGTCAATTTGCCTTCAAAAACAGTAATCATCAGAGACCATACCCGCTGGACAAGCAACGGCCCTCAACCAATACCGGTTTTCGATTATGAGCAGATGTCAGGAAGAGCGGGAAGGCCGCAATATGATGATATTGGATACTCATATCTTGTCGCAAAGACAATGGATGAGGCAATGAACCTGGAAGACTACTATGTCAATGGGGAAATCGAACTGACAAACTCCAAACTGGTCGACAACAAGGATGCAGTCTACAGACAGATAATTGCCCAGATTGCTTCAACACTTTCAAAAGACCTTGACGAGCTGACTGACTTTTTTGAAAAGACATTATACGGATATCAAATGAACAACAATCCTTCAATGTCCCTGTTTGCTAAAGAAAGCCTAAAATTTGAACTGGAAAACGCATTGTCATTCCTGCTTCAAAACGGAATCATAAGGGCAACTCCTGAAGGTCTTAAGACAACAGAATTCGGAAATCTGATAGCAAGGTCCAACTACAGCGTCGAGACAGCAGTCAAGCTCAAGGAATACATTTCAACAATGAGCGAAATGAACGAGGAAGAGTTCATCTACGCATTGTCCGAGACTCCAGACCTGCCGCTAATCTCATTTAAGGGAAGAAAATCCAAGGATCCTGTTCGTGACAAGCTCTCTGAGGTGGGCCTCTTTGCAGTCGACATCGGAAATCCTGAGGCGACTACAGTGTCCCTTATTGAATGGATTAATGAGAGAAGCGAATATGAGATTGAAAACAGGTACAACGTCTATTCCGCATCAACAAGAAGATCAGCATATGAAGCCTCACGCCTGGTTAGATTCGCCAAAAACACATCAGAGGTTTTGGGAAACTACTCCAACCTCAAAGACTTTGACATATTGTCCGCAAGACTCTACTACGGCGTCAAGGATGACATCATTCCACTGGTCGTCGGCGTAAAACGTCTCGGAAGAAAACGGGCAAGGAATGTCGTTCAGATATTCGGCAATGATTTGAGTGGAGTTTCTGAAAAAGAGCTGCAGCAAATTGAGGGAATAGGTCCTAAACTTGCTGAAAAAATCAAGCTGTTTGTAAATAATTAAAAAAAAATGAAGGTAGGATTAACCTCCTCCTTCTGCAACACTTGAATCCATCTGCATGTTTTCAAGTTTTTCTGCTTTTTCTTTTAACGCTTCAATGTCCAGTTCGTCATTGCCTGAATCATAGCTTTTCTTCAAGTCTTTTTCATCGAGCAATTCAACCAGCTTTGAGCGATACCATAAGTTTGTTTTGTCGATTTTAACCCAATCGGAACCGTCCTGAGTTTTGATGTCAATGACCTTGCCGATTGTTCCTGTATCGACATATCTGACATGTGAGTCAAGAGCAATCTCTTTATCTCTTGCATCAAAAGCCATATTATTACCTTTATGTTTATTCTTCTTCGTCGTCTTCAACTTCAATAGTAGCTTCAACAGTTTCTTTTTCTGCATCTTCTGCTTTTGGAAGTTCTTTGTTTAAAATGATATATGCTCCAATAGTAGCAATGTCTTCAAAGTCGATTTCGAGTTCGTCTCTAGAGAAGATGTTTTTTTGTAAAGTTAATGTGATTTTTTCGATTTGACCAGTTTCTTTGTTGAAATCTATGTCAGCTACTTTACCTACTTCATATGCATTTTTATCTAAAACGGTAGAACCTAAAAATTCTTTGATTTTCATAATTTCACCTTCAAATAATTATAATATAATATATTGAAAAACAACTATTTAAATAAATTCAATAATAAAACATTAACTGTTAATTACTGGGGATGAGAAAATGGAAAAAGCATGTCGAAAAATCATTGAGGACATACTCAACGGGAAAATATCTACTCGGCGTGAACTTGAAGTTGAAAAAAGACAGCTTTGCCGTGATTTGAAATTGTCAAGATTCATGAGCAATGCTGATATTCTTGAGTTTGCAAAGCCCGAGGAAAAGGAGACCGTCTCAGCGATTCTTAAAAAGAAGCCGACAAGGACAATGTCAGGCGTTGCAATCGTTGCGGTAATGTGCCATCCCCACAAGTGCCCTCATGGAAGATGCTTCTACTGTCCTGAAAGCGACATTGCCCCTCCAAGCTATACCGGAGAGGAGCCTGCAGCGCTTAGAGGAAGAATGTATGAGTTTCACCCATATGTACAATGCTTCAACAGACTGAAGCAGCTTAAAAAAATCGGCCACCCAATCGACAAGGTGGAACTGATTATCATGGGAGGAACATTCCCTTCAAGGGATTTGTGCTATCAGGAATGGTTCGTGTCACAATGCCTGAAGGCAATGACAGATTTCGGACTGATTATTGAAAACAAACCGACAAACTATGAATACAATCTTGACTATGATGAAATCAGGGGATTTGAGAAGGGCGTTTTGAAGACATATCCTCCTAACGACTACGTCTTAATTGACGATGTTCAAAAGGCAAATGAAAACTCCAAGGTGAGATGCGTTGGAATGACTTTTGAAACACGTCCAGACTACTGCAAAAAGGAGCATATCAACAGAATGCTTGATTTTGGAGTCACAAGAGTCGAGCTTGGCGTGCAGACATTATCAGATGAGCTGTATAAAAAAATCAAAAGAGGCCACACAATAGCCGACGTCATTGAAGCAAATCAGCTTTTAAGGGATTCAGCCGTCAAGGTAGCGATGCACATGATGCCCGGACTGTTTTCAGACGAAAAGCAGGACCTGAAAATGTTCAAGCAGCTGTTTTCAGACGACAGCTTCAAACCGGACATGCTTAAAATCTATCCATGCCTCGTAACCAAGGGAAGCGAACTCTATGACCTGTGGGAAGCTGGAGAATATGCTCCCTACAGCGATGATGAAGCCGTTGAACTGATTGTCAAAGTCAAGGAGATTCTTCCGAAATGGGTAAGGACAATGAGGATACAAAGGGACATTCCGTCAACGCTTATCGAAGCCGGAGTCAAGAAATCCAATTTGGGAGAGCTTGTCTACAACAGGCTGGATGAAAGACACATAAGCTGCCAATGCATCAGGTGCCGTGAAATAGGTCACAAGAAGACCTCAAGGCCATATTCTCTGGACGAATTCGAACTTTTCAGAGAAACTTACACCGCATGCGAGGGTCAGGAACACTTTCTGTCCATTGAAGACATCAATGAAGAGAGCATTGCAGGATTTTTAAGACTGCGTTTTCCATCCGAAAATCGTTTTAGAGAGGAGATTACGGATAGGACATCACTTGTAAGGGAATTACATGTTTATGGAAACATGATAAAGATTGGAGATAAAAATCCGAAAATCGGTCAGCACACAGGATTTGGTGAAAGGCTTTTAAGGGAAGCTGAAAGCTTGTCCATTGACAACGGATATGATCAGGTAGCCATTATTAGCGGAATCGGATCTCGAAACTATTATCGCAAATTCGGATATGAAAAGGTTGGCCCCTACATGATGAAAAAATTATCATGAAAATATTTAAATAGATGTTCGTATAAATACTAACTAATTAAGAGAGTGGTAATATGGTAATATACAATATCAAAAATTCAAAGGAATTAGCAAGTTACATCAACTATACTAATTTAAACAACATGATCACTGAAGAAGAAATGAAAGAATTTCTCAAAAAGGCAAAAGAATTGAATTTCAATTCAGTGATAATCTCTCCAACCTATGTTGGACTGGCAAAAGAAATTCTAGCAGATACCGACATTAAAGTTGGAAGTGTTGTAGGATTTCCATTAGGATTTGAATCCACCGAAAGCAAAGTTGCAGAAACCAAAGCACTTATTGAAAGCGGAGCCGACGAAATCGATGTAGTGATGAACCTAAGCCACATCCAAGATGAAAAATATGACCTGATTGAAAGCGAAATAAGCCAAATCAAAAACGCAATGGGAGACAAGACCCTGAAAGTCATTGTTGAAACCAAAGCCCTTGAAGATTACCAAAAGGCGAATGCCTCAAAAGCTGCTGAAAAGTCAGGAGCGGAATATGTCAAGACCGCAACAGGTTTCGTAACACCTAACCACATATTCGAAAATGTAAATGACATTAACATCTTCCAAAAACACGCTCCAAAAATAAAAATAGAAATCAACGGCGGAATTAACGATTATAAAACAGCCAACCAAATTTTAACAGGTGGAGCTGATAAAATCGCAAGTGACATGGGTTATGAAATCGTGAAAAGATACAAAGACCTTAGAGAAAACACCAGGGTAACACCAAAACCGATTACCCTAACCAAAAAGGATTAGATGGATCAATTCCATTTAATCAAAAAACACCACAAAAACTAGTTTTTAAATAAAATATTGATAAAAATAATGAAAAATAAGTAAAAAGGAATGCCATGTGCCGGACTTGAACCAGCGACATCTAGATCTTCAGTCTAGCGTTCTCCCATCTGAACTAACATGGCATATGGACCGAACGAGATTCGAACTCGTGATCTCCTCCACGTCAAAGAGGAATCATACCCCTAGACCACCGGTCCTATACAACATACAATAATTTATCAAAAGTGATATATAAATTTACCGAATAGGACAGGCAACAAAAAATAAGATTTTAAAAAATAAAAAAAATTGACCAAGAAAAATGGCCAATAGATTTTATTATATAAAGCTTTTTTTTGAAAATAACTAATTAGAAAATCTATTTGATTGCTAATTTGATATCTTCAGCTTTTACAGTTTTTCTACCAGCGTGGCGTGCGAAATTAACAGCTTTTTGTGCGATTTCGTCACCTTTTTCTTCTAATGCTTCAGCTAATGCAATTTTTGCATCGTCACTAATTCTTTGTGCGCCAGCATTTTTTAAGATACGACCGACTGGTGCGATTGGTAATTCACTCATAATGACACCTCCAATTAAAAGATAGTAAACAATAGTATATAAAGGTATCGGTAAAAACCCCATAATATACCCCCATATTTTAGTAGTGGGCGTGTCCTAATATGCTTTTGAAAATGAGTAAATAATATAGATATTACAAATAATTAAGGAATAAAAAATAGGTAAAAATATGAAAATAAGAAGAATTAAAAATAAAAAAAATTTTTCTATGCTAAATCGCTTTTAAGATAAGTGGCAGTTGCTTCTGTAATTTTTACCCTAACAAAAGTTCCTAACTCAGCATCATCAACAATCACTGGAATATATGAATCTGTCTTTCCAATAAATCCGCCTTTGGAACCTTTTTCGATAACCAGGACATTTTGATAGGAACCTACCAATTCCCTGTTTTCTTCTTCAGTTATTTTTGATTTAATTTCAGATAAAAATTTAGATCTGCTTTTCATGATTTCATGCGGAATTTCCGGAAGTGATGATGAAATTGCACCTTTCCTGTGCTGATATTTAGACAGATGAATCAGACTTGGCTTTGCAGTTTCAAGAAATTTGACTGTCAAGTCGAAATCATCATCGGTTTCAGTAGGATAACCAACAATAATGTCCACGGCCAAAGTCAAATCGGGAATTTCATTTTTAAACTTTGAGAGGATATCCATATACTGTTCGATTGTGTGGCCTCTTCTCATTTCAGACAGCACCTTGTCACTGCCTGACTGTACCGGCAAATGAATGAAATTATATACCTTAGGATGTTTGACTGCATCGATT
This sequence comes from uncultured Methanobrevibacter sp., assembly GCF_947169325.1. GTDB lineage: Archaea > Methanobacteriota > Methanobacteria > Methanobacteriales > Methanobacteriaceae > Methanocatella. The sequence goes on from NZ_CAMVPN010000020.1 coordinate 12,532, forward strand.
ATTTCATCAACATTGTTTAAAATGTTTTTAGGATGCATCATTCCTACACGAACACGAAAATCTCCTTCCAGATTAGCCACTTCTTTTATTAAATCAGATAGCTTCTCGCCACTGTCACGGCCAAAGGCGGCGGTGTCCTGTGCGGTAAGCTGAATTTCACATGCGCCATTTTCAATAGCTTCCTTGGCTTCTGCAACAATATCCTCAATTGGATAACTGTTCAAAGGACCTCTTGCAAAACGGGTGCAGCAGAATGTGCAGGCTCCCAAACAGCCTTCGCAGATTTGAATGATATGGATGCACCCATCATCTGCAGCCTTTGGAACGCATACTTTACTTTCTTTTGTAAATCCTGATTCACGAACAATATCCCCGCAATAAGTCCTGCTGACAACATCGGCAGACTTGTTTAACTGATGAGGACCTATCCATGAACAATTAGGACCTATCTCCTCCAATTTCTCAGAATCTATTTCAACCATGCATCCGCTGATTACAATCTTCTTGTCCGGAAACTTCTCCTGGAGCTTTTGAATTCTGTAAACAACCTTGTTTTCAGTAGGCAGCTTAACATAGCAGGTATTTACAATGATTATGTCGGCTTCATCGATTGAATCAACTATATCTATTTCATTTTCCTGAAGCACACCAGCCATAATCTGTGAATCCGCCTTGTTGAATGTGCAGCCGTAAGTTTCAATGTATACTTTCATAGTATTTTTCCCTAAGAAGTTTTCTTAAAAATGTCTTTGGTCAAGTCATAATCATAATTATTGAATTTGACTGGTTTTGAATAAACCCTTTTGATTACTCCAGCTTTGGCAAATCCTGAAGTGAGCTTTCTTTCCTGGGTCTTGATGACATGGACCTTAACGATATGCTTATCTATTTTTACGACATCACCGGGAGCGATTTCAAAATCCCTGTCCAAATCAAGTTTGTATGAATCGACTTCACCATGCAAATCCACAGAAAATCCTATACGTGCAGGGATTTCTACAGAAGATGCCCAAATGGTATCGATGTCTTCAATTTTTGATTTGTTTACCCTTTTGTCATTTACTTCTATGCTTGTCACTTCTACCTGACCCAAATCTGAAAGTAAATTGTCTCCAACTTTCAATTCATCGCTTGGAGATAAATCGATTGTTGTTTTATGAGATTTATCCTGTTCTGAAATAATTAATCTGTATGATTTCGGTTTTTTTGCGGAAAATATGTCCTTGAAAACATGACCGCAATCTTCGCATTTCAATAAGTACTCTTCCATGAATTTTTTCTTAGATGTCTTCTGTTTTGAATTCAAAATTTCAATGTCATCAGAACCGCAAATAGGACATTCCATCTTTCATGCCTCCATAATAAAATAAAAATTATTCCTGATTAGTTAAATAATGGTTTACTAAACCGCCGTCTTCCAATATCTCTAACATGAACTCCTTGAATGGTTCAAATGTAGTGGCTTCACCAGTGGTTTCATTGACCAGTGTTCCTTTAGCCAAATCAATGTTGATAATGTCCCCGTCTTTGGCTTCAATGTCTGAAACGATGACAGGCAATCCGATGTTTATTGCATTCCTATAGAATATTCTTGCAAATGATTTTGCAATGATTGCATCCACACCGGCTGTTTTGATAGCTACTGGCGCCTGTTCCCTTGATGATCCGCAGCCAAAGTTTTCATCGGCTACAATAATGTCTCCTTTCTGTACATTTTTAGTGAAATCCGGCCTTTCCCCTTCAAGAACATGGTCGGCCAAATCCTGAGGATTGAATGTTCTCAGATATCTTCCAGGAATGATTACGTCAGTGTCAATATTTTCTCCGAAAGTCCATGTTTTTCCTTTGATAATATTCATTTATATCACTATAAGACTGATTGATAAAAAAAATGAAGTATTTGGGAAACCCAAATACAAAATAAGTTTCAGGTGATTTTTGATAAATTTTTAGTTTTTACCTTTGAAAGGTACGGAAAATTCTCTTTCAACGGCTTCACGATATATTGAATTCATGGTACAGAACGGTATGATTCTGCCATCAGGTGTTGCATAATGAATAACACATTTTTTGACCCTGTCCTCATCGAAATTGAACGGATCCATAAAGTGCATACATGAAATAAGCATTGCATCTTTGGAAAAGTCTCCCAATGCCTCATAGTCCCCTTTGGCAAATACATTATATAATATCTTTGTAATATCCAAATCTTTAGGAGATTTGCTGGTATGAATCATTTTAGCCAGATTTCCAGTCAAACCTGCTAAAACTCTCTTGCGAGAACCAAACTTGCCTTTTTTAAGTTTTTCATTGTATTCACTTAATTTATCACATAAATCATCAACATCAATAAACTCTGTAATCGGGATTAACTTATCTTTTCCATCGCCTTCAGTCTTTTCTCTGAATACGTAAGTTGCAATTCCACAATGTTCATGACAGTTTAATGTTACTTTGGCAGATTCTTCGCCGTCCAACAATGAAATGAATTCTGCAATCGGTTCAACAAAAGAAGGCGGATAAAATGCGCTTACAGGAACCTGACCGTCAGTTTCGTCTTCAATTATTTTAACAAAATCAGGAATAGTAATCCTCTGATCCTCTACATGGTCGGAAGGAGTTCTTCCTGAAAATGAAACCGGCTGGAAATTAACACCGTAAATGATGTCATTGTTGTCGAAAGCGAACTTGATGATTTCGCCGACTTGGTTGTCGTTGACACCTTTAACCAATGTAGGAACCAATACAACACCCAAACCTGCTTCTTTACAGTTTTCAATAGCTTGAAGTTTATCCGGAAGCAAGTCTCTGCCCTTATTTTTAATGTAAGGTTCTGAAGTAACACCTTCAAAAGAAAGATAAACAGTATTCAAACCAGCGTCCTTTAATTTTTTAGCCAGACCTTTCCTTTTAGCCAATCTAATACCATTAGTAGCTATTTGAACGTGAGTGAAACCTTCCTCTTTTGCCATTTCAATGAGTTCAACAATGTCTTTTCTGACAGTAGGCTCTCCGCCTGCATATTGAATGGCCGGACATGGATTAGGTTTTAAGTTCCTTAAATTTCTAAGCATTTGCCTTATTTCATCCTGAGTAGGTTCATACAAGTATCCTGCCGCAGCAGCATTTGCAAAACAAACTGGACATTTCAAATTACACCTGTTGGTAACGTCAATTAATCCCAATACTGTGGAAGTTTCATGTTTTGAACATAACCCACAATTACTTGGACAAGCCCCAGTATCTTCAACACAAGGGTTTTCGACATGAGTAATGGAAGGAGTGTATCTGCTTACCTTATTATATAAGTTATCATCACTCCAATAAGTGTTGACAAACTCACCATGCTCATCACAAGTTTTTTTGATAAAAACTTTGCCGTCCCTATCAAAAACCTCGGCATCAACTGGTTTACCGCACTCAGGGCATAAACTTTTTGTACCTTTTATTTTCAAAAAAATCACCTTTACTAACAACACTAGGTTATTACTAGTATTGATATTACATAATATTATATATTTAAATTAATGTAATATTTAAATTTAATTAATAATGTCCACAAAAATTATATTAATCTTAGCATTAAAATATAATAAATAAATTAGAATTGGAGAAAAATTAATGACTGTTGATTTTCAAATGTTTCTGTTTACATGCCTACTGACGCTGTATTTCATACTTCCAGCATATTTTTCAAATGGGTCCGGACTTGTTTTTGGTGGAGGAACACCTGTTGATTTTGGAAAGTCAGATAAGAACGGGGTTCGATGGATTGGAGACGGCGTTACCTGGAGAGGATTTGTTGCAGGAACAATCATCGGAACAATAACCGGTGCTGTTCAGGGCCTAATCGGTCCGGCAATAATCCAGACATTTGGACCATCAGCAATAGTACCCATTTCAACTACATTGACTAGCGGAATCCTAATAGGGTTTTTACTTGGCTTCGGTGCTCTTTTAGGGGATGCAATAGGAAGCTTTTTAAAAAGAAGACTTGGAATCGGAAGGGGAAAACCTGCACCGATTCTTGATCAGTTGGACTTCATAATCGTTGCATTGATTCTGGTTTCATTCGCTGTAAAATTAAATTGGCAACTGGTCATAATAGCTATTATATTGACATTAATATTCCATTTGGCAACAAATACCGGAGCTTACTTGCTTGGAATAAAAGACGTGTGGTACTAATTGATATATCTGTTCATCATTACGGCAGTTCCAACGGCCGGCGCGACAGTGCACTCGTCATCAGTTAGGATATCACCCATTGATTTGACTTTTAAGCCCAATAGTTCTGCTGCTTTTTTATCCAAAATGTCTTTTCCCAGACCTGTGGTTACAATCAAATCCAAGTTTTGGGTTTGTGATACCTGTTTCAGACCATCTGCAATCTGTTCAACCTGCTTTTGATGAATGAATCTGCACATTTCAGTGACGTCATCCATGGACAACATCTCCAAATCTGCACAAACGACACGGGCAATCCTTTTGGCACAATCAATTTTTGACTTGGATTCACCGTCAAAGGTATCGCAAATATAATCATCCTCATTTATCAAACCTAAAACCATATAGACATCAGCAGTCTGTGCAAACAGTTCACTGGCAACCCTATATTCCTTTCCATTCAGCTCAACTTTGTCCAAAAAGCTGGCGAGATTTGTCCTTAGGGTTCCGGTATAAACCAATTCACCGGTAGCAGACCTGTCAAAGTCTGATTTGCCTATTGCACATTCCTTTCCATCCTTAATTGGAATGATATCAGTTGTTGTACTTCCGGTATCAATGAAAATGCAATTATCAGATATTAATGTGGCGATTTGGGCTGTTGCAATCCAATTGGCTGCTGCTGCTTTAAGAGGTTCCTTTTCAATCTCTTCAGCAGACATCATTCCATCAATTCCGACATAGGCAACCGGACAATCGAATGTTTGTCCGCATTTTTTTACTATGTCCAATACACCATCCTTTTTGGTGTCATAGGCATCAACTAACTCGGCAGTCATTGAAATGCCTACTGCATCAACTTCTGAAACAGGACATATGTTTTCAATCAATTCAACTAGAACCCTTGATAAATCATCATTATTGCTCCACATTGGAAGATATGCAAAATCCACTTCAATATTCTTTATTTCTTCACCGTCAAAGTCGATTATTGCCAAATCGGTGTTTGCACCACCAATATCAAAACCTGCTATCTTCATCATTATATTCTCCTAATCTCTAAATCGTCTCCGGATTTCTTAAATTCCACTTCACCATCCAGAGAGATATCAATATCATCAATACTTACATTGCCCTCTATCAAATCAATGATTGATTTTCCGATATTTAAACTGGAAATCTGCTTTAAGCCAACGTAAGGTGTTGTGAATCTGGAATTGATTTCCAAAAGATAAACTGAATAAACATCCTTTTCATCATTATTTATAATAAGATCAACGCCAACGAAACCTTTCAAGCCATCAATCGCTTCAACAGCTTTTGTAGCTATTTCAAATGCCTCATCTTTATACTTGGTTTCATAAGGCAGTCTGCCCCCCAGGTATGTTCCCTTATCATCTTTAAGTTCTATAAACTGCCTGTTCAAGCTTATCGGAATCGCCTTTTTACCGTCGGAAATCAGACTGACGCTTATATCTGTTCCGTCAATGAATTCCTGAACAATCACCCTTGAGCCTGGCTCAAAAATCTTATCCAAATCCAGTGTCAAATCTTCGATGTTTTCAATGACGACAATATCCTCACAGTCCACGCCCATCAATGGCTTTATGATTATCTTAAGTGGAGTGAGGGGATCTTCTGCCTGCCATTTCTCATGAAGATTTTCGATTGCCCTTTTCCAGTATCCTTTTGGATCAATCTTGAATCGGAATGTCCTTGGCTGAGGAACGACTCCATAAAGCTCTTCATATGAAGCAGACTTGTCTGAAGATTTCAGACAGGCATCAGCAGAGGAATTGTATATTTTTACGTTGTTTTCCTCCAAGATTTTAGTAATGTTGTAAAGGTTGTTGTTGTTTTCTGCGGATATGAAAATAGCTTTTTTGAAATTTGCAGCATTATCAACCAACCAATCAACAATGTCAATATCTATTAAAATCGGATCCACATTATCATAATCTTTTACAATTTCACCATAAGACTCGTTGATGACCAAATCAATATTGAAATCTGACAGGTCATCCAAAAGCGCAAATATCAATGCTTCTGCTTCTGAAATTATGCACTTGTCCTTTTCGCCTGAAGCGGTGAAATATTCGAAAACCAAAATTGAATCATTCTCTTGCATCATAAGTAACCATCATACCGTTTAAGTTTAAGTCATCAGCAGGGTATCTCATTTTTTCTCCGTCAAACACCATATGGATTAATGCATTTTCCTTTTTCTCGAAGTCAAGAACTGTAATGTCCTCATCAACATTTGCCATCTTCCTGGTAAATGAATCCATTATGTCTTCAGGAGCCTTAATGTCAAGAAGACCTCTTTTGTAGTAATCTTCAATTGCATCCACAGTTAGTTTTGCTGAATCGCCCTGACCGTATGGATTTGGAGCTTTTTTCATCTTTTCGGCAAACTCACTGTCGTTTAAGATTTTATTTGCATTTTCAAGGATTACATCAGTGTCTGAACCGACCAGGATATTTCCACCGGCAGTTACAGTCTCCGGCCTTTCGGTGTTATACCTCAATGTTAAAGCAGGAACATTTAAAGTAATGGCCTCTTCCTGAAGACCTCCTGAATCAGTTAAAATCAAAGTTGAAGCTGAAGTCAACTGCAGGAAATCAAGATAGCCTAAAGGCTTAATAATATGCACATGGTTCAGATTATTCAATTCATCAAAAAGACCAAAGTTTTGAAGTGTGTTTTTGGTTCTTGGATGAATCGGGAAAATGATGTTCATGTCGCTTAGTTCCTTCAATGCTTCAATGATGTTTGTAACCCTTTGCTTATCATCAACATTTTCCGCCCTGTGCATTGTCAAAGTCAGGATGTTTTCCATATTTTCAATGTCCAATTCAGCAAGGGATTCCTCTTCAAACCCTCTTTTTTTGGCGATTTCCAAATGTCTGAAACATGCGTCAACAACAGTGTTTCCTGTAATGAACAAGTTCTTTCTTGAAAACCCTTCAGCCAACAGATTGATGGCGGACTGTTCGGTTGGAATGAAATACATTGATGATGTGACGTCGGCGGCTCTCCTGTTGATTTCTTCAGGCATGGTCATGTCAAATGACCTGAGCCCCGATTCCACATGACCTACTGCAATGTGCAGTTTGGACGCCACAAGGGCGCCTGCAAGCACTGCATTGGTATCCCCCTGTACAAGCACGATGTCAGGCTTTTCATCCAGGAGAACTTCTTCAATACCCTTCATCATCAAGCCGGTTTGCTTTCCATGAGTTCCGGAACCGACATGGATGTTATAGTCGGGTGCGGGAATTTCCAAATCCCTAAAGAAATTATCGGACATCTCCTCATCATAATGCTGACCGGTGTGCAAAACAATCTGGTCTATCCCTCTTTTAGAGATTTCATCTATTATTGGAGCCATCTTGATAATTTCCGGACGGGTCCCTAAAATAGTTGCTATTTTCATAATAATCACTCATTTATATATCTATTTAAAATAACTTAAAAATATTTAGATTTGACAACTTAAATAATTATTTTTTCAATGCATACAAACAAACCGGCAATGCAAGCAGTGTTATAAATGAGGAGATGAAATAAACCGGAGCATAACCTGTAGTTGATGAAACAAAACTTCCCAACAACGCCGGACCGAATCCCATTGTCGCATCACAGAAAATGAAGAATGTTGAAACCGCATATGGACGGCGGTTTTCAGAGGTATTTCTTGTAACGATAGTGGTGCAGGCGGAGTTCAAAGTACCGAAACCTAAAGCGCAGCATACAGAACATATTAAAACTGTAACGACGGAGGGCATCCAGGCTATTAAAAACAAACCGATTGTCTGTGCAATAATACCTATTACACAAACTATCTTGTCTCCACCATTGTCCTGTATCTTACCGGCAATAGGCCTTGATAAAATTAAAACAATTGAATATATTATGAAAAACCATGAAAATACTGTTGTCAAATTGACTTCAACCGCGTAAAGCCTGTAAAAAGATAAGATTGAAACATAACCTAAGCTTGTCAAAGCTGTGAAAAAAGAAACTGGAATGGCTTTGAATTCGAAAATTTTCTCAAAAAGACTGTAATCCTCTTTTTTGGCAGGAACTTCCACATCAGATTCAGAATTTTGATTATCTACATCAATCAGGATCATGCACAGCAATGCAATGGCTGAAAAGACACTTGCAACCGTAAAGCATCCTACAGACCCTACTGCATCATATAGAAAACCGCTGATGTAAGGGCCTAAACCAACAGCTATTGTAGTTCCCAACATAAAGTAACCAAATGCTTCACTGAAACGTTTTTTAGGAAGAATTGCAGTGGCGATTGTGACAATCGCATTGGCTGAAGCTCCAAAACCGATACCGTGAATAAATCTTACAATCAAAAGCAGGGTAACATCATTGACAATAAAATACAGAAGGCATGCTAAAAAATGAATGGTCATGAAAATCAGAGCTGTTCTTTTCCACCCAATCCTTTCAAGAGCATTTCCAGAGTATATTCTAGAGCAAAGCCCTCCAAAAATGTATATTCCAGAAACAAGACCTGCAATGGTTGCTGTTGTGCCCATTGATGTGGCGTATTCTGTAACTGTAGACATCAGGGCATACATTACAAGAGCTGTGAAAAGCAATGCCCCAAATATTAAAAAGAATGATTTAGTGAATATCTTTTCGGAACTTTGAGTTTCCTGAATGTTCATTGTTCCCCCATATGCAAATCATTCAGGCTTTTTATCATTGATTCGCGAATTGCATACCTTTTTTGCAGATCTGTTAATGAATCAACAAGATTTCGCCTGAATCTCTCGCAGGCATAATCATCATAAGCGAATTTTATTCCATCATACTGTATATCCATCAAAATTAGATATTCAGCTCCCATTACCTTGATGTAAGCCCTCGGTTCATCTTCTTCAGGGTTTAATAATTTCTCAACATCATCAAGGCCCATTTTTCCATTTGCAACATCCACAAAGACCCTCATCATTTTCCTTACCATATTCCATAAAAAGGACTCCCCATAGATGTCGATGAAAATTGGGGAAATAGTTTCGTGCAGATTTGGAAATTCCCTTTTGTGGTAGTCATTCAAATCCACTTTTGTAATCTTGATATCATCAATTGTTCTTGTAGTGGTCTTTTGAAAGCGTTTAGTGAAATTTGTGAAGTTATGAGTTCCCTTAAAGATTTCAGCGCATTCCTGAAGCTTATCCATGTCCAAATCCTGAAACAGCATGTAACGGTATTGTCTCATCTGAGCATACCTTGGCTTGAATGCATATCTGACAGGTGCACTGGCTAAAATCTGGATATCATCAGGCAGGGAATTATTTATTTCATTTACCCTAACTTCCTTTTCGGATTGGAAACTAATCACATTTCCTAAACTGTGGACTCCCGCATCTGTCCTTCCGGCAATTCTGAATCTTGACTTTTTCAAATCATCAATATAGTCCAATTTGCGAAGATGGTAAATCAGCTCTTCCTCTACTGTCCTTAAATTTGGCTGTCTTTGAAAGCCATGAAAATTAGTTCCGATGTATCCGATTTTTAACGCTGTTCTTTTCATTATAATAATATTTGGTGCAATATAAAATAAGTCTTGGCATAAAATTAAATAAAATCAAAATGAAATATCGAATTATGAACATATCCATTGAACTGAGAAATTATCTATTGGAAAACTGTGCAAACGAAGTTGGATTTGCAGACATAACCTCGTTTACCCCAAAAAATGGACTAAACAATGGAATTGTTTTCTATATGGTATATTCAAAGGAAACAATAAGAAATATGGAAAATGCACCTACAAAAGCATATTCCCAAGAATATGATAGTCTAAATCTGAGGCTGGATGAACTGGCGATGAAATGTGAAAAATTTTTAATGAAAAATGGATATCAAGCCTATGCCCAAACAAGAGAAAGATTAGGTGCTGATTTTGGAGAGAACAATTCATTTGAACTGCCCCATAAAACTATAGCGACACGTGCAGGACTTGGATGGATTGGAAAATCCGCACTGTTTACAACAGTAAAATACGGATCTGCATTAAGATTATGCCCAGTTTTGACGGATGCCCCCTTAAATATCGGAATTCCAATACTCAAATCAAAATGTGGAAAATGCATAGAATGTAGAGATGCATGTTTTGGAGGAGCCATAAGTGGCAAAGAATGGAATTACAAACTAAAGCGAAATGAATTCTATGACGACAAAAAATGTGAAAGATATGCTTTAAAAATTTCCCAAGAAAATCTAGGCCAATCACGCACAATATGCGGAAAATGCATTTTTGCATGCCCTCATACACAAAAATATATCTGCAAGTCATAACTTAACCGCATATCCGAAATCATTAGGAACATTGCTGATATTTAATTTTTGAATTTCCTTATCCATATGGACTGTTTCAAGCTCATCATGGGCATCAAATACAACCACAAAACCCATTTTTATCCAAAATTTCAGAGCTCCATCCAATATCTTATGAGTATGCAGATAAATGCTGTCATAACCCATTTCATTTGAAAAATTTTCTACAATGCAAAACATTTTGGAAGCTAGACCACAACGCCTATACCTTTCGTCAACAAACAGCCTCCATATGCTTGAAGTAGTACTGTTTGAATACAAATGCCTAAACATGGGAAAATCTTTATCATAAGCCCTTATTCCGATAGTTGCAATAATTTCCCCATCATCCAGATGAGCAACAAAAAAATTATTCCTTTTTGGATTGATGTAATATTCATCCATTTTCATGATGTCCTGATGCCATTTAGGAATATATCCATAACCAAATTCCTTTTTAATCATTTTAAACAAGAATTCTTGCACTTCTTTGATTTGATCAGAATTATTTGTTAACTGCTTAATAGTAACATCCATAGACACACCATTAAATAATTATTACTTTTAATAAGTATAGTATTCAAAAAGTAATACTTTTTAATATATTTTGAATAACATTAATAGTAATAGAGTATGAGCAAATATATAAAACTTGCCATTTGTAATCATAAAAGTCAATGAAAATATTTTTAAAAAGAAGTTATTTTCATATTCAACATACCTACTTAACAAAAATAAGAAAGTAATACTAATTATATAAATATATTTAAAATACGTAATAATTAATACTTTTTTAAAGATTTAAGCCCCAAAAATAATACTTTTTTTAGAAAATTTTATATATTGTATAATTAATAAAAATTAAATAATTGTTATTAATTATAATAATACTTTTATTACAAACAATAATAACAATTAACTATTATAAAAAATGGAGAAAAAATAATGGATAAAAAGTACATTATTGGAATAATTGCTGTAATTATAATCGCAATTGTTGGTGGAGCCCTCCTAATGAATGGGGGAAGCGCACCTGCAAGAGCAGATAACGAACTTGTGGTCGCTGCCTTTAGCCATGGTGGTGAACCAGAAGCCGGTTACGACCCAATGTATGGTTGGGGAGACCGTGGAGAACCTTTAATTCAATCAACTTTGATGAAAATGAACAGAAACATGACTTATGAAAATGATTTGGCTACCAGTTGGGAAACAAATGATAACTTTACAGAATATACTGTAAACATCAGAGACGGCGTCAAATTTACTGACGGCACCCCATTGACTGCAGAAGATGTGGCATTCTCATACAACCAAGCTAAAACCACCGGTGAAGCTGTTGACTTAAGTTCACTGAACAATGCAACAGCAGTCAATGACACAACTGTAAAATTCGAATTAAACAAATCAGACTCAACATTTTCAGACAAATTATTATATGTAGGTATCGTGCCATCAGACTCATACAATAATGAAACTTACGGAACAAACCCTGTCGGATCAGGACCATTCAAATTCGTGCAATGGGACAAAGGCCAACAAGTGATCTTAGAGAAAAACCCTGATTACTATGGAAAACAACCTGAATTTGACAAATTGACCATTCTCTTTGAACAAAACGAAGCTTCATTCAATGCTGCTAAAAATCATGAATTAGATATTGCAGCAGTGCCTTTAGCTTATGCAAATGAAAGCATTGACGGATACCACGCATTCTTATCAGATTCTCTTGATGTAAGGGGTATCTCATTGCCTGTTCAAAACAACACCGGCAAAACCAATGACGATGGAGTGGCACTAGGTAACAACATAACTGCAGATAAATCCATAAGAGAAGCATTAAACTACGGAATCAGTAGGGAAAATATCTCCAAAGGAGCATTGAACGGTATTGGTGTACCTAACTACGATGGTATTTCCCACTTATTACCATGGTACAACAAAGAAGCTGCAATCGAAGATGGAAACATCACAAAAGCTAAAGAGATTTTAAGCGCTGGCGGATGGAACGACACCGACGGTGATGGAATTGTAGAAAAAAATGGTGTAAAAGCATCCATAAACTTATACTATGCATCTGATGCTACCGAAAGACAAGCAATTGCTGTAGCTGTTGCTGAACAAGCCAAAGAGATTGGAATCGAAGTGAACGCTACAGGTTCCAACTGGGACGAAATGGATAAAATCAAATTCACTGACCCAATCGTATGGGGATTCGGTTCAACTGATCCAATCACAATGTGGGGTGAATACTACAGTGACCAAGCAGGTATCGGATACAACAACCCTGCACTTATTAACAACAGTGCCGTAGATGCTCACATCGACAATGCAATGTCACAACCACGTGAACAATCCTATGCTGAATGGTCTGCTGTTTCTTGGGATGGAAGCACCGGTATTTCACCTAAAGGTGACGCTGCATGGTTATGGATTAGTGAAATCAGATACACATACTTCGTAGATGATACATTAGACATTTCCGAAAATACCTTCAAATTACAACCTCACGGAGGAGACGCATTCGGAAACATTTATGACTGGACTCGTGTATCTTCACTTAACGAAACAAAATAAAATAAATATTTGAGTTGAATTTATTTTATTCAACTCTCTCTTTTTCCCTTTTTATTAATATAGGAGTGTTTTAATGTTAAAAAATGAAAAGCTCTTGAAATTTTTAGGTAAAAAAATTGTCAGATTTATAATTTTGCTTATTTTTGTAATCATATTAAGCTTTCTTCTTATAGACATGTCTCCTATAAATCCTGTAAAAACATATATTGCTAACCTTGGAGTGGTTTCTCCTGAAAAAATAGCCATTTTGGAATCATACTGGGGAGTGAATGAACCGATAACAACCAAATTGATAAATTGGTTGGCGAACATACTTCATGGGGACTTTGGAACATCATTAATATTCAGAGCTCCCGTGCTAGATGTAATTAAAGAAAGGTTTACTGCATCTTTAGTATTGATGTTAACTTCCTGGTTATTTTCAGGCGTTTTAGGATTTATATTGGGCGTAGTGGCAGGATTCAAAAAAGATACTGTTGTTGATAAAGCTATTAAAGTATATTGTTACATTTTGCAATCTGCTCCAACTTTCTGGATTGCTTTGCTTTTCCTAATGGTATTCAGCGTATATCTCGGATGGTTCCCAACAGGATTGGGAGTTCCAGTAGGAACATTAAGCGAAAATGTATCCTTTTGGGATTGGTTGCATAGGTTAATTCTTCCTATGATTACCTTAAGTGTTGTTGGAATAGCTTCAATTACTTTATTCACTAGAGATAAACTAATTGAAGTAATGAATAGTGACTATTTCCTATTTGCAAAAGCAAGAGGAGAATCTGGATGGAATTTAATCATAAGACATGGGATAAGAAACATCCTGCTTCCTGCAATAACATTACAGTTCTTAGGATTTTCCGAATTGTTCGGTGGCGCAGTATTGGTTGAACAGATATTTACATATCCTGGAATTGGACAGGCCGCAGTATCTGCAGGATTGAAAAGTGACGTGCCTTTGCTTTTAGGCATTGTAATTTTCAGTGCAATATTCGTTTATTGCGGCAACCTTATAGCTGATGTGCTGTATAACTTCGTCGATCCAAGAATTAAAGAAGGTGAAGAAAATGAGTGAACAAAAAAAGTTTACAAGCATTTATGGTCCTATTGCAGATATGAATCTGAGAACAAAAACACTGCTGACAATCGCACTTACAGTATCAATCCTGGTGATTGTAATCATATCAAGCTTATTAATCAATGCCGGAGACATAACAACAAACTTTGATGCAATGAACTTGCCTCCTTCATTGGAACACCTGTTCGGTACTGACTGGCTGGGTCGTGACATGTTCACCCGTACATTGAAAGGACTGGGTCTAAGTGTACAGATTGGTGCTGGAGCATCAATTTTAAGCAGCATAATTGCAGTCGCATTGGCATTTATTGGAAGCATTAACAAGAAATTAGATACTTTCATTGCATGGCTCGTAGACTTGTTCCTATCCGTTCCCCACATCCTATTAATCATCCTGATATCCATTGCATTGGGAGGAGGAGCATTTGGTGTGACAATTGGTGTTGCAGTTACTCACTGGACTTCCCTTACAAGAGTTCTGAGAGCAGAGATAAAACAGATACAAACATCAGATTTCGTCAAGTTATCTGAAAGATTCGGAAAGTCTAAACTATGGATTGCAAAAAAACACATTTTGCCGTTAGTGATTACCCAAGTCATTGTAGGAACAATTTTAATATTCCCTCATGCAATCATGCACGAAGCCAGTGTAACATTCTTAGGTTTCGGATTGTCACCTCATGAACCTGCAATAGGTATCATTTTATCAGAATCAATGAAATATCTCGCAACAGGTAATTGGTGGCTGGCATTGTTCCCTGGATTGGCTTTATTGATATTGGTATTGCTATTTGATATTGCCGGAGAAAACATCAAAAAATTGCTTGACCCTACAAGCGCAAACGAATAAGGTGATAACATGGAGAAATTATTAGATGTTGAAAATGTTTCAATTTCATTTATTCAGTATACTCAAGGGTTAAATCAAAGGGATTTGAAAGTTATCACCGATTTGACACTTGATATATCTGAAGGTGAAATATTAGCCGTTTTGGGTTCAAGCGGATCTGGAAAAAGTTTGCTTGCACACGCAATATTCGGAATACTGCCTGAAAACGCAAGACAAAATGGAAAAATAAAATACAACGGAAAGGAATTAAGCCAAAAAGACAAAGAAGAAATCAGAGGAAAAGACATAGTGCTAGTACCTCAATCAGTAAACTTCCTGGATCCATTAATGAAAATCTCAGACCAGGCAATAGGCCACACAGAAAACGATGAAGAGAAAAAAGCCAAAAAAGCAAAGCAAAGGGAAATCTTCGAACACTACAACCTAGGCCCAGAAGTGGACGACATGTACCCATTCCAGCTTTCAGGAGGAATGGCCAGAAGAGTACTCGTATCAACAGCATTACTGTCAGACCCAAAACTGGTTGTTGCAGACGAACCGACACCAGGACTCGACCAGAAAACTGTTGAAGAGACACTTAACCACTTCAAGCACATGAAGGAAGATGGAATCGGAGTGCTTCTAATCACACACGACATCCACGCAGCACTCGAGGTGGCAGACAGAATCGGAATATTCTACTCAGGATACGTAATCGAAATCGCACTAAAAGAAGACTTCTCAGGAGAAGGGGAAAATCTATTACACCCATACACAAAAGCACTCTACAAGGCTCTGCCTGCAAACGGATTCGAACTGACCAAAGGACATCAGCCGCTTCACGGAGAAATACCAAAAGGATGCCCATACTACGACAGATGCGAAATGAAATTCGGCAGATGCAAAGACGAACGCCCAGAACTCATCGACCTAGGAAACAAAAAAGTCAGATGTTTTAAATACGAAGGAGGCATAGAAGATGGAACTTAAAGCAACAAACATTTCGTTTAAATACCCCTCTTCAAAAGAATACATTTTAAAAGATATTGACATACAGCTGGACAACACTAAAATTACCGGTTTAGTCGGAGACAGTGGAAGCGGAAAATCCACATTATGCAAAATATTATCCGGTTATGTAAACAACTTTGAAGGCAGTGTCACATTGGATGGCAAGGAACTGCCTAAAAAAGAATTTTGTCCAGTGCAATTAATTTTCCAGCACCCTGAAAAGGTTATGAATCCAAAATGGAAAATGAATGCTGTTTTAGAGGAATCATGGATGCCTGATGACAGTCTTTTGGATGAATTCGGTATTCAAAAAAGCTGGCTTACAAGATTCCCACAGGAACTATCAGGTGGGGAACTCCAAAGATTCTCCGTACTGAGGTCCCTCAATCCAAAAACACAATTCATCATAGCTGATGAGATGACTACCATGCTTGATGCAATCACACAAGTGCAAATCATAACATCAGTCATTGACATTGTCAAAAAAAGGAACATGGGAATGCTGATTGTAAGCCACGACATGCCTCTTGTCGATACAATCTGTGATGAAGTGATTTATTTAAAGGATATTAATGGCGCTTAGCCATTAATATTTATTAATTTTTTTATAGACCTGTCTGCCCAAATCATCGTAATATTGTTTGATACTATTTCTCCCAAGACTATGCCCATCCAGGCCCCCCATACACCATAACCTAAGATAACGCCCAATAAGACTGCAAAGAATATAGTAAATCCTGTTTCTCTCATGATAGTCTGGAACATTGCAGTTATTCCCCTGCCAATGCCCTGGAAAACGTAAGTTGATGAAACCCCAACAGCCATTGTAGGATAATAAATTACAATCCAAGCTAGAAAACTAGTCAACTCTCCTAGAATCCTCGCACTACTGCCACCGGATACGAATATTGATGCAATATCACCTGCAAAGAAATTGGTCAGGAATGCTACGGCAAATGCTATGACTATCGAAACCTTCATTGCATATCTGTGGGCTATCTGAATATTTTTATAATTCTTTGCACCGTAATTTGCAGCAATCACACTAATTAAAGCTGTTCCAATAGCTAGAAGAGGAGTTGTTCCAATCGTTACTATTCTCCAACCTGTTGAATAAACTGCAACCGAATCTGTAGATCCGACAAAAGTCAGAAGCGCGGAAAAGACTGCTGCAAAAAATGCATTGTTCAAAAGTTGAATGCTTGCTGGAATTCCAACCTTTATGATGTCTTTTGAAATATCCCTCTTGTAATTGAAATTGCTGAAAACAGGCTTTAGATAGGTATCCTTTTTAATATAAAACCAATACGCCAAAATCAAAATTACAAATATCGCAGAAATTATTGTAGCAATGGCTGCCCCTCTAACGCCCAAATTCAATGTATAAATGAAGATAGGATCTAAAATCATGTTCAAAATAGCTGATGCTGCCATGGCATACATAGGCCTTGTGGCATCACCTTCACCTCTGAAAATACCATACAATGCATTGGAAAGAATAATGAAGATTGACCCGGCAAGAATAATAATTCCGTAATCGGTTGCATAACCTATAGTCTGCCCTGCTCCCATGGCATTTAAAATCGGATTTAATAAAATCAGCAGAATTACCGTTACAATCAATGAAACGACAATATCTATTAAAATCGAATGAATTGAAGCATTGCCCGCTTTTGGCTTATTGTCTTCGCCAAGATATTTGGATAATGCAAAAGCCGCACCAGAACCTAAACCGTTTCCAAAACCAACCAAAATCATGAAAATTGGTGTGAAAAATCCAACTCCTGCAAGAGCATCAGCTCCAAGGCCTGAAACCCAAGCAGCATCAATCAAATTATAAAAACTAGTTATAAGCAAGGATACAATCAATGGAATGGACATTTTAATCAATGCTTTCTTTGGATTTTGGAGCATGAAGTCCACACTACTTGATGAATCATTGCCTGACATAAGTAGATATTAAAATTTATTAAAATATAAAATTAATTATTTGTTAATTTATCAGATGTTCAATTTCTTTTAAGAAAAATAAAAAAAAGAGATGAATTAGAATAGTGGATCTTTCACCATTCCGATTCTAAATGAATTTAAGATAACAAGTATGGTCAAACCCAAATCACCAAAACCGACAGACATCATCAATGTGATGATTCCCATGATTGCAAGTATTACACATAACAGTTTGACTGCAATGGCTATACTGATGTTCTGTTTGATAATTCCCATTGTTTTGCGGCTTAGGGCAAACAGATAAGGGAGTTTTGAGATATCATCCTGCATCAATGCAATGTCTGCTGTTTCAATAGCCACATCTGAACCTGCCGCACCCATGGCTATACCAATATTTGAACGTGCAAGAGCAGGTGCATCGTTGATACCATCACCGACCATGGCAACATCACCGAATTTGTTTCTGATAGTGTCTAAAATATTTAACTTGTCTTCAGGCATTAAATTGGAATAGACATAGTCGATTCCTATTTCGGAAGCCACACTTTTTGCAGCGAGCTTGTTGTCACCAGTGAGCATGATGGTCTGCACTCCTTGTCCTTTCAAATCAGCAATCACTTCAGAAGCGTTGTCCCTAATTTTATCGGAAACTGTGATGATTCCCAGAACCTTTTCGGCATTTCCAACAAATATCAAAGTTTTTCCTTCGCTGGAGTACTTATTGATTTCATCTCTTGAAATGTCAAAAGAGCTTCCTTCGATTATCGCTTCCTTGGCGGCGTAGAACTGTTCACCATTAATATTGGCTACAATTCCCTTACCCGGAACATTTCTGAACTCTTCAATGACATCAAAAATAATACCATTTTCATCTGCATAGTTTACGATAGCCTGAGCGATTGGGTGGGAAGACTGTGATTCCAAAGAGGCTGCTATCTTAACAATGCCCTCCTCAGTATAATTCTCATCCAACACATCAACATCACTTAACTTAAGCTTTCCTTCAGTTAAAGTACCTGTTTTATCAAAGATAACTGCTTTAACATTACGCATTTCCTCAACATAAGTACTTCCTTTAATGATAACACCGTTTCTGGTGGCGGAAGTAATTGCAGACACCATTCCTACAGGTGTTGAAATTAAAAATGCACATGGGCATGAAATAACTAAAAGTGAAAGTGCTTTATAGACCCAATCAACAAGGTTCTGGCCAAACAGCAACGGAGGAATGAATGCAACACAAATAGCTGCAAACATCATGATTGGAGTATAATACTTGGCAACCCTTTCAACCATAGTCTCTGTTTCGGAACGATTGAGTTGAGATCTTTTAACTAAAGTTACGATTTTAGAGATTACTGAATCCTTAGCGGCAGTGGTTACCATTATTTCCAGATATCCATCTTCATTAACAGTTCCGGAAAATACGTTGTCCCCCACTTCCTTCAAGACAGGCAGGCTTTCACCGGTAATGGATGCTTGATTAATTGAAGATGAACCTGAGATTACTTCTCCATCTAAAGGAACCTTATCTCCAGGTTTTACAATTACAATGTCTCCTATTTCAACTTCATCAACATTTTTAATCTCTTCTTTATCTCCCACTTTGACTCTTGCGGTATCCGGAGCGATTTCAACTAATGACTTGATTGAACGTTTAGCCCTGTGTTCAGCAAGATCCTCTAAAAATTCTGCAATGTAATAAAGGAAAGTAACGGCAGCGCCCTCTTCAGGATGTCCAATAATAAAGGATGCTACACAAGCAATACATACTAACATTGCAGGGCCGACAGTGTGTCTTTTAACTAATGATTTATATGCCAAAATAGCTATTTCATAACCTGCAATAATTGCGCCAGCCATATATGTGACTGTTACGATTGTAGGGCTAAATGATAACCATTCGAAAACATGACCCAAAACGAACAATATACCGCTCGCAAGAATGATTTGTATCGGCCTATTTGCTATCAAGGGTTTTCCTTCAGCAAATAATTCTCCATCCCCATGGGAATGGTCATGGCCATGGTCATGCCCGTGGTCGTGGTCATCGTCATCTGCACAATCAGGACAAGCACAAAGG
>NZ_CAMVPN010000021.1 GCF_947169325.1 uncultured Methanobrevibacter sp.
TATCACTTATTTAGGTGATGAAAACTACAATAAGAACTCCACCAAAACAGAGTTCGCACTTGTAGCGTCTGATATGGAAAACACTACTATCTCCTTGGATATTGTGACTGAAGAAAATTATGTGGGAATGACAGTTACTGTTGATGATGCTGCAACCGGTCTTGTCAAATTCCATGTAATCGGCAGCGCAGGAGAATACACACTCTATGCAGATGTAATTGATGGTAAAGCCATTCTTGAAGACACTCTTCCAATTGGCGATTACACAGTAATTGCAACCTATATGGGAGATGCCAGGTTTAATACCAATGTTACTTCCAGTGAGTTCACTATAAAAGGCCACATCAAGAAGGACACTCCAATTACAGCCACTGCTGATGTTGTTGGAAACAAAGTTACTTTGACTGTTACTGTTGATGAAAACGCTACTGGATTTGTAAAACTGACTGTTGGCGATACTGAAGCTAATATTGAATTAGTGGATGGTGTTGCAACTGTAACATCAACATTGCCTGCAAACAGTTACTATGTGGGAGTAACTTATCTTGGTGATGAAAACTTCAACGTAAACTCCACTAAAGTGGTATTTACCGTTGTGGATGGTGCTAAGGAAAACACTCCTATTTCATTGGATGTGAAAGTTGATGGAAATAATGTAACATTTAATGTCGATGTAAATTCAGGTGCTTCAGGCACTGTCAAATTCCAAATAGACGGTCCTGAAAACCACGCGGTCTATGTTGATGTGGTTGATGGTAAGGCAGTTCTTGAATATGAATTGAAAGGCGGAAAATACTCCGTAGTTGCAACATATTCCGGTGATTCTAAATTCAATTCAAATGTGACATCACAAGACTTCATCGTTAAGGACAAAAGGGTATCTGAATTTGTTGATATTGTCATATCTGTAGAAGGTCTAATCTCAACTAAACTGGTCTACGATTCCAATATCACTATCGCTAATGCAAATGTGATTTATATTATAAATGGCAAAGAATACACAGGTGTTACTGATGAGAATGGTGTTATTGAAATCAATACTACAACCAATGCTGTTGTTGAATTGAAATATGCTGGAAATGATACAATCCTGCCGGCTAACCTTACACTAGTACTCAAAGATCCAGTAAGAATCCCAACTGTCATTGTGGGTAAGGACTACACACAATATGCGGTTGATGCTAAAGCTGGTGAAAGAGGTAACTACTTAAGAGTACAACTCTTCGATGAGAAAGGCAATGCATTGTCCAATAAAACAGTGCTCTTCGGATTCAACGGCCACTTATACGTAAAAACCACAGATGAAGCGGGCTGGGCACAACTTCAAATCAACCTGAAACAGAAAGGATGGTACACATTCGCTGTCGGATTCCTTGGTGATGACAACTACACCGGATCAATGGATATCTATCTGATTACCATCAAACAAAAACCGGTTACAATAAAAGCTGCTGCTAAATCATTCAAAGCAACTGCAAAAACCAAAAAATACACTGTAACCCTAAAAACAGAAAAATGCGCATCTATTGATGGTAAGACATACTTCGGTGCAGGCAAGAAAGTCACCATGAAACTTAACGGTAAGACCTACACAGCTAAAACAAACGCTAAAGGTCAGGCAACATTCAGCCTTAAAATAACCAAAAAAGGCAAATTCGCCGCTACTGTCAAATACGCAGGTGATAATACCTACAAATCAGCAAGCAAGAAGGTAAAAATAACAATTAAATAGTGAGATTAACTCTCACTATCTTTTTTTCTTTTTTAAGCCTGAACAACAGGCATAGGTTGCTCTAGGGCAATGATTATTGACTTTTTTCTAATTTCTGGTGAAATTTTCTACATTTAGGTTTCATTATTTCTCTTTAAAACTTTTCAAATTCCAGTTTCTTATTTTAAATTTCTTATTTTTATATAATGCCTTTAATTATTCTTGTTTTTTTTGTTTAAAGATGCAAGTGAGCACTTACATTCGAAAATCTTTATATATGAGCTTATTTATATAATTAATTGTGCAGTGAAGTGTTAAATCAAAAATTAGCACTACACTTTCAAGTTTATTAATTTAATGTTAAGGTGATACTAATGGAATTCAAAAATACAATATTCGCAATACTCTCAATCTTCTGCGTAGTTCTATCTGCATGTGCAGTAAGTGCAACAAGTGATGTCTCAAATCACTCCAGTGATTTCAGTTTAGATGATGGCCAAGATACTTATGATTCAATGATTCTTCCTCCGGATTATGCTCACGATGAAGCAGGTCAGGCAGCTGGCGGTGATGATTACGATAATGGCATTCCATCCCACGGCGATGGAACCGACCCTGCCACTGATGATAATTTTGACAACGGTGTCCCGGTCCATGGTGATGGAACCGATCCTGCTGAAACCGCTATCGGAAATGGCACTGACAATGCTGCTGGTGAAAACGCAACAGGCAATTCAACCAATGCAACTGCAGCACACACTATGCCGGCTACAGGTAATCCGATTGTGCTATTGTTAGGAGCATGCGCTCTTGTTGGCGGTTATGCTGTAATCAGAAGGAAATAGACCTTAATATTTATGCCATTTTTTTCTCCATAATTGAAAAGCATGATTCGATATCATGCTTTTCATTTTTCCTGTTTTAAATTTCTTTCTTGTATCTGTTTTTAAATATGGATGATTAGTTTTCATCTAAAAACAATTAAATAGTGATTTTTCTTGCTATTAATGGACAATAGATACTTATATTTTTTTGGAAATGATTTTTTGAATAATTTTGCATAATCCAATTATTGGATTTGATATATTTGATGTGTTGGCATAGGCCATTGACAACATTTTTTTTTGGAAAATATTGATTTTATCTTGTAAAATTGATTTTGAGTGAGTATTAGATAATTTTAAATACATTAAATTACACATTAACTATTAACTGTAATTTAATTAATTTAATTTTAATAGTTTGATGGTGTTTTGCATGGATATTTCTGAAAAGGAATCATTATTTCAACCAGGACAACCTGTGAGTCCGGATAGGTTTGAAGGTAGGGAAGATGTTATTAAGGAGATTTTAAAGTATTTTCCTGCTGTTAGGTCAGGCCGCCCTCAGCACTTTTTCATCACAGGAAAAAGAGGAATGGGCAAAACATCTTTAGCCAATTACATTTCTGATTTCGCCAGAAATAATTATTCCATGGTTACTGCACATATTATGAATGATGGTGTTCATGATATTGATGAGTTGGTTGTTCAAATCATCGAAAGGGTTTTAAATGCTATTAGGCCTGAAAAATGGGCCAGTAAGATTTTTAATCTGGTAGGAAATTACATAGATTCAGTAGGATTTGGTGGGTTAAATATCAAATTTAAACCTCCTGAAGATGAATTGAAGAACATTAAGGATAATCTTGCATTCTATTTGTCTGATTTGGTAAGTAATTTTAAGGATAAGGATGGATTGTTTATTGTAATTGATGATATTAATGGATTATCTGAAACACCTGAGTTTGCCAATTGGTATAAAAGCTTTGCAGATACTCTTGCTACATCAATTGATAATGCTAAAATCTGTATAATGTTGACTGGATATCCTGAAAAATTCAGGAGGTTATATGATCATAATCCTTCAGTAAACAGAATTTTTCACACCCATGAATTAAAGGCCCTATCTGATGAGGATGTAGAAAAGTTCTACACTACAATTTTTTCTTCATATGGTATTGATGTGTCTCCTTCTGCTTTAGGGAATATGACCAAATATTCTTCCGGAATGCCAACAATGATGCAGGAAATTGGCGATGCAACTTTCTGGAAAGATACCGATGGATATATTGATGATGAAGATGCATTGGGTGGAATTATTGAGGCAGGAAATAGGATAGGCTTGAAATATCTGCAGCCTTTGCTTGACAATAAGATTAGAAGCGAAAATTACTTGTCGTTATTTAAAAAAATCGGTAAAAAATTGGCTGCATCCCCTAACACTACTTTCACTAAAAATGAATTTGAAGATGTCTTAAATGAGTCAGAATCCAATGTATTTAAGGATTTCATCAGCAGATCAAGGAAATTGGGAATAATTGAGTTGGCAAGTTCTAAAAAACAAGGGGAATATCAATTTACGAATCAATTGTATCCAATCTATTTTTTAATCCAATCTGTTTTGGAAGAACAGAAATAAAAGAGGATATTAATGGTGTGTTGGTTTAAAGTTACACCTAATGGTTTATAAATTAAAAAGATAAATTTTATATTTATTTTATTTTAATCTGTTTTTAAATTAGGATAATTAATTTTCATCTAAAAACAATTGCTGTTCTCCATATACAGACTCAACCACTATTGAAGATACATTGTAGACGTACAATTCCTGTGTGTTCATGGTTTTGTCATAGCAGACAAATTCCACATGATATCCATCGCCGTTGGCAAAGTGTATGGATCGCACATTATGCAAAAACACTTTACCGTCAACAATGACATTATTGTAGCGGCCTGCTATAAGATGGATGCTTTCACTTCCGATATATTCGGTTAAATTCATATTGGATTTCTCTTTTATCTCCATTTTACATCTCCCCAGACATATTTTTAAAGTCGCAGTCGAAGATATTTAAATCAATGCCGCATTAATTTATCAATTTGATCGCAAATCCATTTAGGTCAATGTTGTTCCCGGTTGTTTTTTAAAACATTGTTTTCGAAATTTTTGTGTTGTTCGTCACCCGTCTTATTCATTCCCTATTATTTTAGGGAGTTCGATTCATATTCTCTTGCTGATTTAAAATATTTGCATATAACTGTTTTAAGCTCTCAAATTATCATTTTTGAGTTTAGAGTTTTATCGATATGAACAGTTCACATCGATTAAAATTCTTATTTTTAATCTGTAATTGCATTTATTATAATATTACTTATTTAAATCTTTCTAATTTTTCTTAATGTTAATGTAATACTTAATTGTTTTAAAATAAGATTATATTGATAATATCAATTTCGATAATACATTATTGTTCATAACGTTTTAAGGTGACAGGACAGGAGTTTATTTAAGAAGGGCGCTGTTAATCTCTTCAATGTTGAGTGATGATGGTATTAGTTGTTATGTATTTGACATTAACGATTGCAATTTCACAAATTCACCTTAATTTGCTTTGTACATATATATCCCAATTTTCAATCAAATCCATTTTCATCAATCGGTGATGTTAATGTCAATTTCGTTTAAGCATTTGCATACTGTTTGTCTGATGTTAATGTTAAATTTGTCATTAAATCAAGTAAATGGTGGTGTGTAATCGTTGCCCAGATGCATTCATCGTGCAATATATTCTCGGTACTCGTCAAGCAGGTCGAACAGTTCATCTTTGGTGTGGATTTTAAACAGTTTCGGCTTTATTTCGGAACTTCTGTAGGAATTTTTCAGATAATATGCCGCATGTGTTCTCATCTTGTGAACGGCCACATTTTCAGGCAGTTTCAATGAAAGCAAATCAACATGCCTTTTGATCATGGCTATCTTTTCATCCAATGTTATCTTTCGGGGTTCAATCCCATTGTCCAGATAGTCGATGCATTCCTTTATAATCCATGGATTTCCACGAACGGCCCTTCCAATCATTATCGCATCACATCCCGTTTCATCAATCATCCTTTCGCCATCATAACATGACCAGATGTCACCGTTTCCAATCACAGGAATTGAAAGTGAATCCTTGACCTCTTTGATGATGCTCCAGTCTGCCGGAATGTCATATCTGTCCTCTCTTGTACGTGGATGGACTGCAATGGCAGATGCTCCCGCATCCTCGATTATTCCTGAAACTTCAACGGCATTGTTTTCGCCGTGTTTCCATCCACATCTTATCTTTGCGGTAACAGGTATAGGAACGCTTTCGACAACAGTCTCGACAATCTCTCCAATTTTTTCAGGGGTTTTAAGAAGGGCGCTTCCGCATTTGCTTTTGACCGCCACCTTAGTAACTGGACATCCTATGTTGATGTCAATGATGTCTGGATTCATCATTTCATAAACTTGCCTAGATGCGACTTTAAATGATTCGCTGTCCGCTCCGAATATCTGCTGTGAAATCGGACGCTCCTCTTCGGTCATGTAGAGCATCTCCTTGGTTTTCCAGTTGTCATACATCAGGGATTTTGCGGAAACCATTTCAGTTTCAATCAGTCCGCAGCCCATTGATTTGACGATTCTTCTAAAGGCGGAATCGCAGATTCCTGCCATAGGTGCCAAAACCACCTGATTGTCTATTTTGACATTGCCGATTTTCCATTTCATCAGTCATTAGATTTGTAAGTAATGTTTTTTAAATGATTTGATGAAACGTGAATTTCAATATTAAAAAAAGAAATGAAGGGACTATTTTTAGTTAAATAGCCCGCCAAATAAACCTTGAAGTGAATTGGTATCAGTAGTATTGTTGAATACGTCTGACACTTCAGCTTGGTAGTTGTTAATGTCGCCTTGAACGTTTTGTATTTGCTCAATACTTGTTGCAAGGTTTTCAATATCACTGTTTGTAATGTTAATGTTGTTTACAATAGTGTAGTTATTGATAATGTTTACAATTGTCTGGTGATCTGTAACGTTTTCCTCTTTAACTGTCTCTTTTACATCATCAACTAATTCTGATAGTTCCTCTGCTGAAACGTTTGAATTTTGAACAATCTCTGATTGTGTGTAGATTTCATTGTTTGCAGCTTCTTTCACTGTGTCTGGAATTTCAACGTTTGTTGCAACTTCATAGGAATTCATGATTCCTGCAAGTGCTGATTCACCGGTTGCTGATACTGGACTTGTCACATAGACGTGTCCTGCGGTGATTCCGGATGATTTCAATGCTGACAGGTACATGTCCCCGGTAATTGTGGTGATTTTTGATTTGTCCACACTTACTTCAAGATTGTCGTTCTCATTCAGGTCAACGAGGGCTGATGAGAATATCTGATTTGATCCATAAGTCTTACCAGTTATTGTACTTGCAATCTTATTTACTTCACTAGCTGTGATTACTTTTGAGTTCGCATTTCCCAAATCGGCATTTGCCTGACTTTTGAAAAATGAATCAACAGTATTTTTGTAGTCTGAATTTGCATAAGTGGTCTCACCGTAGGTAATTACCACTGAGTCCGCTTGGCCTGAAAACCCTATTGGGATAATCATTCCAAGTACGATTATAGATAAAATAACAATACCTATTGTACTCTTTTGCATATTATCACCTCTTTGTAATTGCAAACTTTCTTTGTATGTTTAAGTATTTAAATGTATATTATTGTGTGTGCAGATTTTTTTGAGTAAAAGTAAATTTTTCATAATTCAATTAATTTTATATGTTATTCAAACTAAATTTAATCTTATGATAGAATGTTGTGGGAGGTGAAAATCTGCATAAAAATTATTCATGGTTAATGTTTGCTTTGATTCTTCTCGTTTGCATATGCTCTGTAGGGAGTGTATTTGCAGAAGATAATGCAACTGATGATTCTGTTTCGCTTCAAAATGATTTGGATGAGGTTTCAATCGATGATGTGGAAATTCTGGAAGCGTCCGATAATGTGATTTCAATTCATGTGAAGGATTCATATAATGCCAGCATAAAGACATGGGATGAGGACGGCTTTGACCTGCAGGGGGCTACGGTCAAGGTATATGACTCTTCAGACAAGCTGGTTTCAACAGTCAAAACAAATTCCAAGGGAATGGCAACAATCAAGAATCTAGATTCCAAAAAATACCATCTTGAGATTAGCTATTCAACATATAATCCGATGAAACTGGATGACATTGACTTTACCAAAAAGAGCGGAACAGTCAGCATTGACGATGTCATTTTCACACCGGATATCCTGCTGCTGGTCGATTACAACTCCCACAGCGAAAAGGTGGACATACTGATGAACATGTCAAAAAGGGTTGCATACATCAGCACAACCGATTTCGACAAATCAAGGGCATGGCTTGCCGAATATGCCCAGTATATCCACATTGACATGTTTTCAGAATCCGCTTATGCAGTATTCACAGGCCCATATCTTAAGGAGCTGCTGTCAAAATCACCTGCAAACGCAAGATACAACGTTGCATACACATTCAGTGTCTGCTCCAAGCAGATTCTGGACAACCTGGGCATACACATTGCAGGAGCCTCTGCGTCAAACAACACCTTCGACACGGTTGAAAACACATACATCGGCTCATATTTCCAGGCACACGACATTGAGGAATCAGACGTGCTTTTAAAGAACATGAAAAATTACCTTCAATACGTCTTTCATCTGATAAGTCCGGGCAAATATGACGATCCGACATTAAATGATGACAATGCTCCGCTGATGACACCTGAATGTGGATTTTACCATCCTGATTTGGGAATCTACACATTGGTTCCTGAAGGAAGCCTGATTAACCGCTGGATTCGTGAAAATCCTGGATACAGCATCAATGACGGAAGCCTCAACTGGATGAGCGAAAACTACGGCAACTGGCTTATTGATGAGGTCGACCCTACATCACTCTTTAAAAGGTTTGAAAGCGATTATGTCTCAAAGCTCCATCCGAACAACACCTTCATTGCAATCACCTCATATTATGGTGGTGAAGAGGTTACAGATGCGCTAATCAGAGGTTATGAGGCAAGCGGAAGACCTGCATTCAACGTCTTCAAGACAGGAACACAGCCGGCTCTTTCATCAATCCTGAACAAGATAAATGAGGTTTCAACCGTCGGAATTTCTGCAGTCAATTCACTTTGCAGCTGGTCTCTTGATTATGCAAACGGCACTGCAGAGCCTGATTTGACAGACATTGACCTGCATGTACTTAAAGGAATCATTGACATTTCAGAATACAGCTACAACAGCGAACTGGGTCCTCAGGTCGAATGGACATTCATGGTGACATATCCTAGTTTCGAAGGGGTATTCGGTCAGGTAGCCTTGTCCTGGAGGGACAATTTGGGCAAATCCCATGTGATTCAGGATGGCGTTGACAAGATGGTCAAGCTCAACTGTGCATGGGCAGATCTCCATGACATGAAGAATTCCCAAAAGAAAGTGGCAATCATGCTTTATAACTACCCTCCTGGAAAAGCAGAGATTCGAGCATCATATCTCGACGTTTTCAACAGCACATTCGAGCTGATTCTTCAGCTTGCTGCTGATGGCTATGACATCGGAGGCCACATAGAATATTCAAATTACTACAATAACACTTACCAATGGATTATCCACTCCGATGATGAGTACAAAATCAACGGAACCTACACAAACATGATTTCATTGGATAACTTGACTGACATGACTTTTGACATGAACAACAAGGGTTCATGGGCTTCAGGACTGCTTGAAAAGTATGTTGAGGACAACTGGGACAGCTTAAGGAAACACCATCAGCTGATTTCCCTTCAGGATTTCGAAAATCTGACCTCTGATGTCAGGGAAGAGCTAATCAATGATCTGCTGAACTATTGGGGAGACAATTTAGGTCCAGCAATGGTATATAAGGACAGATACATTGTAATTCCTGGAGTTTGGTTTGGTAATGTCTTTGTAACTTTCCAGCCAAGTAGGGGTTGGGAGGAAATTCAGGACTACCACAGCCTCATCATACCTCCGACACAGCAGTATGTCACATTCTACAAATGGATGGAGAAGGATGCAAAAATCAATGCGGTCGTCAGTATGGGAACACATGGTACTCAGGAATGGTTGCCTGGAATTAACCTTGGAGCATATCCGGGGGACTGGACATTTGAGCTGACACTGATACCGACAGTTTATCCTTATATCGTATCAAACCCTGGTGAAGCGATGGTTGCAAGGGACAGGAGTTCAGCGCTTCTGATTACTCACATGACTCCTGCAATGGTTTCATCCTCATTGTACGGAAACTATTCCACATTAAAGAATTACATTACCTACTACAAAAATCAAGTGAGCGTCAACGTCTCTTCAAATGCAGAATCATACAAAATCATGATTCTCGAGCTGGCACCATCTTTAGGTTTTGCAAACATAACAGAAAACCAGACATTCGATGAATGGATTGACGAGCTGCACCTTTATCTCGATGCGATGGAGGATGACTTCAACACCCATGGAATTCACACAATAGGTAAAGTCATGGCAGGCTATGAGCTGTCTGAAGAGGTCGTCACAATCGTCACATCACAGACAAAGGTCTATGACTATCTGATTGAGTTTCTATATCCTAAGCTCAAGGGCCTTAAGTTCTATGATGATATCGAGGGCAATTTCAAGTATTCCAAGGAAAAGGATGCAATCAAGGAATTTTTAAGGAACTATTCTTCAGCATTGGTCAACGGGTCATCTGCAAAAGACCTGAATAGGAAATTCGGAATTGCCGAAGGGACTGCACTTTACAATGCCACCCTTTATGCTGAAGAGGTCATCGTCAACATTCAAAGGAACAACGAATGGAATGCAATTCTAATCGCATTGAGAGGAAATTACCTTAAAGCCGGATTGTTCGCCGACCCGTCATACGGTGATTCAATACCTACAGGTTATGACGGATATGCATCAGACCCGACAAGAATGCCTTCCATAGCAGCATATGACTCTGCAGTAAGGATAGTTGACATGCTTCTTGCAAACTACTATGACGAGCACGGCAAATGGCCTGAGCTGACATCACTGATCATGTGGGGTACTGAAATATCAAGGACAGAAGGTATAGGCATTGCGGAATTCCTGTATTTGATGGGATGCAAGCCGGTATGGGCAGACAACGGCAAGGTCATTGGTGTTGAACAGATTCCTATTGACGATTTGAACGTCACATTGAACAACGGCTCTGTTGTGAAAAGGCCTAGGGTGGATGTTTTTGTAAGTATGGTTACCAACAACAAGGATTGGATTACCTGGATGCTCACCGCACTTGATCTGGCGGTAAATGCAACAGGAGAGGATGAAAGCAACAATTATATCAAAAAGCATTACAATGAAAACCCGACCCTTGACAGGCTCTTCGGTCTTCCAGGAAACGTATTGGAAGGAACAGGTATGTCAAACCTTATTCCGAACACTGCAGACTGGAACATTGATACGGTAAGCGAATATGCTACCGATATTTATCTGAGCAGAGTGTCTTATTCATGGACTTTGGACGATAAGGGAAATGTGGTAGTTAAAAACCAGAGGGATGCCTATGAATACCTGCTTAAAAAGGTTGACGTGATTTCCCAAAACTTTGACAGTACCTGGAGACTGTTTGACTCTGACGATTATTACGACTGGTTCGGCGGATTGTACAATGCCGCAACAGTGCTGAAGGAAAAGGAAGGAATGGAAAAGCCTGACACTGCATTTTTCGATATTAGAAATAAGAACAAATATGTTTCAAGAACATATAATGAGGAAATCGAGTTTGAAGTAAGAAGCATGCTTTTAAATCCGCAGTATTACAATGCGCTGGTCAAGACTCCTGCCGGAATGAACTCATACGCCTCCAAGTTTGAGCATTTCTATGCATCCACAATCATGGGCGGCGAGAAATTGAACAAGCAATTGGGAGACCAGCTGGCAAAGACAATCCGTGACATTAACGCAGGCGTAAACAAAGGCAGCTTGGCTGCAGGTTCACAGTCTTCAATGGCATGGATGATTTACATGGCAGACCAGGGCGTTTGGGAAGCTGATTCAGCCACTGTTGAAGAGCTGGTCAACGATTACATGAAAAGCGTAATCGACTATGGCGTTGCATGCTGCCACCACACATGTAAGAACCTTGCATGGAACAGCAAAATCATCCAGGCAAGTTCACTGACTCCTTCACAAAAGCAGAAATTTGCAGAAATATTGGCTCAGGCAACCAATACCGAACCTCTATATCAGATGGAAGAGGAAAGTTCTAATGACGGTGAATCAGGAAATTCATCAGATGGAAATTCCAAAAGGGATGCTTTGGTAAACGGAACTTCCGAGGAAAAATCAGATTCCTCACAGGAAGGAGGAAATACTGCAGTCGGAAATCAGCCGGGCGAATCAGGAAATGCCAAGGTGGCTTCATCTTCACAAAGCTCTCAAAGCGCTTCCTCCGAAAGCGCTGGTGCAAATGCATACGAATTGGATAAGAAATCCGCATCCAAGTCTGTCAGTTCCGCCGAGTCAAACATGCCGATATTCGTAATTTTCATAGTTATAATTCTTATAGGAATATTTTTAGTGGGTTATCTTAGAGACCAAAATGATGATGAGTATTAGTTATTATTAATGAAATGAGGAAAAAATATGTTCAAAAAAATAAATTTAATGTTTGCATTGATGTTTTTCGTGCTTATTGGTAGCGTTAGCGCAATTGACGACAACGCTGCTGATTTGGATAACATGTCAATGTCAGCTGATGAAAATGTAGTCGTTGAAGAAATATCCGAGGATGTCGTATTGGAGGCTGGCTCCCATACGATTAACTCCGGAAACTATAAAGATTATTTTGACAGCAACGGTAATCTTGTTTCAGCATCCGTTAAGGATGGAGATACCGTATATCTGGATGGAAAATTTTCAAATTCCAAGTTCACATTCAACAAGCCTGTCAACATTGTCGGAACTTCCACAAATGATTTGAAAAATTCCGTTGTCACATTATTGAGCGGAGCTTCAGGCAGTTCCATATCCGGATTGAAAATAGCCAATACCAATGACAACGCTTTTGGCGTGTTTTTAAACAGCGCCAGCTATTGTACAGTTGAAAACTGTTTTATAAACAACAGTGGAGTGGCTTCACACTGTATTGCCGTTGGTAATGACGCCAACCATAACAACATCACAAATAATTTCGTTTCATGTTACGGAATCACCTATGGTCACGGTGGAACACGTTCAACACCTCCTCTCATAGTCAGCGGTTCCCATTATAACACAATAACAAACAATCATGTTGAATGTGATGATGCAAACGGTATTTATCTCTCAAGCTTTAATCACGATCCTTTAAAAGGGGGGCCGTCTGATTACAATGTGATTTATAACAACACTGTTCACTATAATGTTCTTCCTACCTCCTGGGCAAACGGAATTAAGGTGATGGGTGGAAACAATCTCATAAGTTCCAATAAGGTCATTGGAGGTTATAAGGGGATTTACACTTCATCAGGAAAGAACAATACAATCATCTACAATCAGGTCATCAACGTCACCGGTGCCGACTATAACCATTTGGGAGTTGAAGTGGGCGGTGAATATGCGATTGTAGGTACTCCAAGCTCAATCATCGCAAACAATACCATAACCAATTCCAAAATCGGCGGAAGCTTTGCGGGAATCTATGTAATTGACAACTCAATTGCCGAGTACAATTATGTTGAGGTTTTAAATGCCGGTAAAGGTATCGAGGCCGGAGGATCCAATGTAATAATCAGAAACAATGTCATAAACACCCAATTGGGTTCTGGAGTTCACCAGAAGGATGACGGTTCAGGATTGCTTGTGGAAAACAACACAATCACTTCAGTATCCGGTGCGGGAATTCTGATTGAAAAGTTAAGCTCAAAAAGGATGCCTTCCAATGTCACTGTCATTAAAAACACAATCTCTACCGGAAACAAGCATGCAATTGAAGCAAGCGGTGTTCAGGCTGATACATCATTCATAGACACTGAATCAAATAAGATTATCGGTTCAGGAACCATCGTCTCTCCTGCAGGAGTATTCGATTCATCAAAACCTACATACACATTCAAAGGCACAACACATTATATCACTCCTGAAAATGTCCGTGATTACATCAATTTCAATGGTGGTTTGAGCCCTGAAATCAAGGACGGAGACATATTAAATTTCAAAGGAAATTTCAACAATGAGATAATCTTCATTACAAAAAGCGTCAAGGTCACAGGCGACTCACCGATATTCTACAATTCCTCATTCAAGATAACAGCCTCAAACGTCTGGATTGAAAACCTTACAATAATCAACAATATGGCCAACAGGGTCAATGCCTGGGGAATCTTTGTCAATCAGGGATTCGGCGTTAAGATCATCAACAATACCATAAGAGTAAATGACCCTAATGCAGCATATGCAATCTATGTATTGGAATCATCTTCCATAGAAGTCATAAACAACGACCTGTTCTCTGAAGGAACATATCTGACATTCACTTTGCTTTCATACGCTTCGGAAAACTGTGATTTCTCAGACAACATAATCCATACCATGGGAACCGATGAGGTTTATGCCTATGAGCCTAAAAAGTGCCTTGACGGTGCTGAAGAATACCTTGAAGGTGATGTGTTCTGTCTGGATGGAGGCCATGTGGTTCCTGAAATCTACAGGACATACGGTATATTGATGCTCTACTCATCAAACAACAATGTCACAGGCAATGACGTCAATGTCACCTCCAGACTTAAGGACAAGTATCCAACCACCGGTGCAGAGTCCTCATCAAATTCCCTTGTCGGTATTGATTTGTATTACAACTCTCACAACAACACATTTTCAAACAACAACGTCTTCGTAAAAGGTATGGACAACTACATTTACGGTATGGGCGTTTTAGGGGTAGTTACCGGACACGCAGTTGCCGAAGGCCAGGGCGCAACAGGCAATTCTTTCATTGGAAATGCAATAAATCTTGAAGGAACCTACTTTGCAACCGGATTCATTGCAGGTGATTCATCTGTAGGCACCAACGTGAAGGACAACACTATCAATATCAATTCGGGCAGTGTTGTTTACGGAATCACCTTGGAAATGTCACAGGCATCTTCAATTGACAATAACACCCTTAATTTGAACTCACAGCTTATTTATGGAATTGATGGAATAGGTTCAAGCGACAATGTCATTTCACAAAACACAGTAACTGCAAATTCAAAGACTTCATGTACAGTGCTTATTTCAAACGGAAACGGCAACATCATCTCAAAGAATTTAATCAACTCCAACGGAAGCGGTGAAGAGATTCCATTCCTCATTTTGGATTACATCTCCTGTGAAAATTCAGGAATTTATCTGGTGGCAAATTCCACAGGAAATAAGATAGTCGACAATAACATAACCTCCAGTGAAGGATATGCTGTTGTTTTGGACAGCGAAGCAACCTCAAATGTCATATCAGATAATTATTTAAGTTCAAAACGTGGTACTGGAAATGGTGCAGTGAGCGCTTCAAAAGCCAATGATGTTTCAGACAATTATAAATTTGTAGCAATGGGATCTTACAGTCCAGTAGACGTAAAATATATGGGCACTGGCGAATTTAAGTTCAATTTCACAGAAAATGCCAATGGTGGAATTGTAAAACTCTATGATACTGATAACAATTATTTAAATGAAACAGTCATCTCCAACGGCAAGGCTGTTTTAAGTTTCAGCTTCGATAAGAGTTATGATTCGTTCCAATACATATTTTACGCAAAATTCGAAAAGGATAATTTCAAAACATCTCTTTTCCAAATCGATGTTGAAGTTTTCAAGGGAGATTTGATTATCGGATTTGACAATGTCACAATCACTCAGGGAGACACAAAACTCATCACTGCAAAGGTTTCAGATGAATTCGGAAATCCTATTAAAGGTGTGAGGGTACAGTTCTCCAGAAAAACTTCCGCTGATACTACACGTTCCATGGGTATTGCCACAACCGACGGCAATGGGGTTGCGTCACTGAACTATACAGCGCAGACTTCATTAGGTGAAGGCGTACATGACATCTTTGCCGAAGTGGCTGAAATAGACAACTACAATGGTGCTGTCAACTCTTCCAAATTGACAGTACTTGCCAAAGTCGTCGTTCCTCCAACAATTGCAGGAAACAAGGATTATTCAGTTTATTATGGAAACACAATCAAGTATAAGGTTCGCATTTTGGATGAATCCGGAAAACCTCTCGGCAAAGGAAAATCCGTAGTCTTTACAATCAACGGAAAATCAAAATCAGTCAATACCGATGCGTCAGGCTATGCGACTTATTCCATCAAATTAAATGCCGGAAAATACACACTTTCCATAAAATGTGACGAAAGGACAGTATCCAGCAAGATTACTTTCAAGGCAACTTTAACAGCCAAGAATCTTGTTCAAAAGAAATCCAAAACCACAAAGTTCTCAGTCAAACTGGTTGACAAGAAAGGTAAGATTCTGAAAAACAAAAAGGTCACATTCAAGATTAACGGAAAGAAATACACTGCCAAAACCAACAAAAAGGGCACTGCCACAATTTCCATTAAAAACTTGAAAGTGGGCAAACACACAATCACATCCAGCTATGGCGGATGCACAATCAAAAACACAATTAAAATAAAAAAATAAGTTTAAACACTTATTTTTTAACTTTTTTTTTAAAGATTTTAACTCTTTTTTCTCACAAAACAATTTTTTTAACATTCAAATATAATTTTGTTTAGTTAATTTTATATGTTGTCAAATCAAATTTACAAATGTAGTAAAGATTATTGCTATGTTTATTAAAAAGGCAAAAGGAGGTGAAAAAACGGTAAAATTAGATAAAAGGTTAGTATTTGCATTAATTATTTCTATATTGCTTCTATTTTCTGTAAGCTCTGTTTTTGCAGGAGATAATGAAACAATATCTGATGTGATGAGTGTTTCTGACAGCTTTGTGTCGAGCAACAATGTATCGGAAATTCTGGCGTCTCAATCGGATGAAGGGGTATTAACAGCAGGCAATGTAATTAATGTTCATGTTACTGATTCTTATAATGAAACAAGCAAGAACTGGGATGAAGACGGGTTTAATTTAGCGGGAGCTACCGTTAAAGTATATGATTCAAAAGACAATTTGGTTTCAACATTAAACACAGACAAAAACGGTAATGTTGCAATCAAGAATCTGGGCTCAGACAAGTACAGTCTGAAAATCATCTATTCCACTTATGAGCCTATCGAATTAAAGGATATCGACTTTACCAAGAAAACAGGTACGGTTGACATTGACAACATCATGTTCGTTCCGGACATACTGCTGCTGGTGGACTATAACTCCCACAGCGAAAAGGTGGATTTGTTGATGAACATGTCCCGAAGGGTGGCTTATATCAGTACCACTGATTTCGATAAGTCCAGGGCATGGCTGGTTGAATATGCAAATTTCATTCATATTGACATGTTTTCAGAATCAGCATACAGCGTTCTTACAGGACAGTACTTAAAGGAGCTATTGGCAAAGTCTCCGGCCAATGCAAAATATAATGTGGCGTATACTTTCAGTGTATACTCACAGCAAATCCTAAACAACACAGGGATGCACATTGTCGGAGCGTCAGCCGAAAACAATACCTTTGACACTGTCGAGAATACCTATGTTGGTTCTTACTTCCAGGCTCGTGACATTGACGAATCATACATTTTACAAAATAACATGAAGAATTATTTAGATTATGTTCGTTACTTAATCAGCCCTTCAAAGTATACCAATCCGACAAAGGATGAGAATAACGCTCCATTGATGACTCCTGAATGCGGTTTCTACCATCCTGATTTGGGAATGTATACGGTAGTTCCTGAAGGAAAGTTAATCAACCAATGGATTCGGGAAAATCCCGGCTACACCCATAATTCAGACGGAAGTCTTAATTGGATGACTGAAAACTATGTTGACTGGCTAATCAAGGAATTGGACCCTACATCATTGTTCAAGAAGTTTGAAAATGATTACATTGAGAAGTTCCATCCTACAAAGCCATTCATAGCTATCGCTTCATATTATGGTGGAGAAGAAGTTTCCGATGCATTAATCAGGGGCTATGAAGCTAATGGAAGGCCTGCATTCAACGTATTCAAGACAGGTACTCAGCCACCGATGTCTTCAATCCTAAATAAGATCAAAAACGTTTCCACAGTTGGAATATCTGCAATCAATTCACTTTGCAGCTGGTCTTTGGATTATGCTAACGGCACTGCAGAGCCTGATTTGACAGACATTGACCTTCATGTATTGAAAGGTATAGTTGAGATATCAGAATACAGCTACAAAAGCGAATTGGGCCTTCAGGTTGAATGGACATATATGGTAACCTATCCTAGTTTTGAAGGTGTATTCGGTCAGGTCGCATTGTCCTGGGTTGACAGCTTGGGCAAATCCCATGTAATCCAGGAAGGTGTTGACAAGATGGTTCAGCTGAACTGCAAATGGGCCGACCTGCATGATTTGAACAATTCAGACAAGAAAGTTGCCGTAATGCTCTATAACTACCCGCCGGGTAAGGCAGAAATTGGTGCCTCATATCTTGATGTATTCACCAGTGTTTATGACCTGATTATTCAGCTCTATGCTCAAGGATACGATATAGGAGGTATTGCCGAATATTCCAATTATTACAACAACACTTATCAGTGGATTATCAATTCAACAGATAATTATAAAATCAACGGAACATTGACAAACATGATTTCACTGTATAATCTTACAAGAATCATATTTGACATGAACAACAAGGGTTCATGGGCTTCCGGACTGCTTGAAAAGTATGTTGAGGAAAATTGGGACACATTGATGGAACACCATCAGCTGATTTCACTTGAGGAATTCGAATACTTGACTTCAGACATCAGAGAGGACTTGTACAATAAGCTTATCAGCTATTGGGGAGACAATTTGGGTCCTGCAATGGTTTATAAGAACAGGTATATTGTAATTCCTGGTGTTTGGTTTGGTAATGTGTTCGTTACTTTCCAGCCAAGTAGAGGTTGGGAAGAGGTTCAGGATTACCACAGTCTGGTCATTCCACCGCATCAGCAGTACGTTTCATTTTACAAATGGATGGAAAAGACAGCAAAAATCAATGCGGTCGTAAGTATGGGTACACACGGAACCCAGGAATGGCTGCCTGGTATCAATCTGGGTGCATTTCCTGGGGACTGGACTTTTGAATTGTCTGTAATTCCTACAGTCTATCCTTATATTGTATCCAACCCTGGTGAAGCGATGGTTGCAAGGGACAGGAGTTCAGCGCTTCTGATTACTCACATGACTCCTGCAATGGTTTCATCCGAGCTTTACGGTAATTACACAACTTTAAAAAATTACATCAATTACTACAAGGAGCAGATGTCCCTTAATGTGACTTCCAATGCGGAATCCTACAAAAATATGATTCTTGATTTGGCTCCTACATTAGGTTTCAGAAACATATCATCCAATGAAACATTTTCAGACTATATTGACGAGCTGCACCATTATCTGGACAGTATGGAAGACGATTTCAACACATTCGGTCTTCATACATTAGGTAAGGTATTGGAAGGATATGAAATGGCGGAAGAGGTCATTACGATTGTAACTTCCCAGACAAAAATCTATAATCAGCTTATCGAACACCTATATCCTAAATTGGTGGGATTGGATTTCTACAAGGATATGCTGAACGATTTCAAATATTCCAAGGAAGTGGATGCAATCAAGGAATTCCTAAAGAATTATGTCTATCGCCTTGTCAACGGAACCCCGGTCAAGGAATTGAACAAGGAATATAATATTAAGGAAAATTCCGCACTGTACAATTCCACATCCTACTGTGAAGAGATTATTTCCAACATTGAGAAGAACAATGAATGGAATGCGATTCTATTGGCTTTAAGCGGAAGATACGTCAAGTCAGGATTGTTTGCAGACCCGTCCTATGGTGATTCGATACCTACAGGATATGACGGTTACGCTTCTGACCCTACAAGAATGCCTTCTCAAGCTGCATACGAGTCAGCAGTCAATGTCGTCAACATGCTTCTTGCAAACTACTATGAACAGCATGGCAAATGGCCTGAGCTTACCTCATTAATCTTATGGGGTACTGAAATATCCAGAACCGAAGGAATAGGTGTTGCCGAATTCATGTACTTCCTTGGATGCAAGCCTGTCTGGTCTGAAAACGGCAAGGTGCTTGGCGTCGAGCAGATTCCATTGGAAAATCTGACATTGACATTGAACAACGGTTCAGTCGTCAACAGGCCAAGAATAGATGTATTCGCAAGTATGGTTACAAACAACAAGGACTGGATTTCATGGATGATTACTTCCGTAAATTTGGCTTTAAACGCTACAGGTGAAGATGAAACCAACAACTACGTTAAAAAGCATTATGCGGAAAACCCTACCCTTGACAGATTGTTCGGTCTTCCGGGAAACGTTTTGGAAGGAACTGGTATGTCCAATCTCATTCCAAACACTGCAGACTGGAACATTTCTTCAGTAAACGAATATGCCATGGACATCTATTTGACCAAAGTGTCATATTCATGGACTCTTGATGAAAACGGAAATGTCGTTGTCACAAAGCAAAAGGACAATTACAAGTATCTGCTTGATAAGGTGGATGTCATAACCCAAAACTTCGACAGTACCTGGAGGCTATTTGACTCCGACGATTACTATGACTGGTTCGGCGGATTATACAATGCTGCAAACGTATTGAAGGAAAAGTCTGGTAAGGAAAAGCCGGATACTGCATTTTTCGACATCAGGAACAAGAACAATTACATTTCAAGAACCTATGATGAGGAAATCAGCTTTGAAATTCGCAGTAAGCTATTGAATCCTAAATATTATGAGGCATTGTCCAAGACCGCTGGAGGTATGAATTCCCTTGCGTCAAACATGCAGAACATGTACGGATCTCTTGTTTTAAGCGGTGAAAAGCTCAACAAGGAATTGGGTGACCAGTTGGCACAACGTAACTTGGATGCTCTTACCGGAGCTAATGATGCTACATTGGCTCCTGCAGCACAGTCAATGGCGGGTTGGCAGATATATATGGCTGACCAGGGACTTTGGGACGGAGATGCAAGCACAGTTCAGAAACTTGTGGACGCTTATATGCAAAGCGTTATCGAGTATGGCGTTGCATGCTGTCACCACACATGTAAGAACCTTGCGTGGAATGCAAAAATCATCCAGTTGAGTTCCCTAACTCCTGCCCAAAAGCAAAAGTTCGCAGAAATTCTTGCTCAGGCAACAAACACTGACCCGTTATATCAGATGGATCAGGAATCAAACGGTCAGCAAGGAAACACAGGCGATTCAAACAACGGCAAGACAGACAATGGTAACAAGAATGCAAATACTCTGACAAACAATACCTCTCAGGAACAATCCGACGGATCAAGTTCCGGAGGCAGGACTGCATATGGAATCGATCCTTCCGAAAGTGGGGATGCAAAAACCACTGAAGATGCACAGTCATCTCAGGATGCTTCTTCCGGAGCAGCTGGTGCAGGTGGTGCCAAATCTTATGAGCTTTCAGAAAAATCCACTTCCAAATCAGCCAGTGCAACTGAATCAAGCATGCCTATATTCGTTATTGTTGCAGTAATTATTTTAATTGCAATATTCCTTGTCGGATACTGGCGCAGTAATGATGATGAATATGATGATTATTAAATTAATCATCAACTTTTTTTATTTTTTCGCTATTTTTAAATATTATATTTTATCATATTTAATAATATAATAGAAAATTTTTAAAGCAAATTTTATTAAAATTTTCATTTAAAATTTATAAAATTAATGTGATGAGGTATAATAATGATTAAAAAATTAAACATGTTGGTTTTATTATTGGTTATTTTACTCTCGATAGGAGTCGTAAGCGCTTCTGAAGATGTAAACATGACCTATGATGACACCAGCGCAGATACATTGGAAATGTCCGATATGGATGATTCCATAGGGGATAATGCTGCTCCTGTATCTCACACTATCACTCAGGATAATTATGGAAATTATTTTGACAAGGGAGGAAATCTCATTGCTTCCTCAGTTAATTCGGGAGATACAATTTACTTGAAGGGCTCAATATCCAATCTAAATTTTACTATTGATAAGAAAGTAAATATTGAAGGAACTTCCTCAAATTTAAAGAATTTAAAGATTACTCTGTTAAGTGGAGCATCTGGAAGTTCAATCTCTAATTTGAAAATAGCAAACACTAAGGATGAAACCTACGGGATATTTTTAAATTCCGCAAGCTATTGTACAATCAAGGACTGTAACATTGTAAATACAGGTAAGTCTTCCTATTGTGTTTGTGTTGCAAACGGAGCAAATTACAATAACGTGACTGGAAACTATCTTAAGGCATATGGTGAAACTTATGGCCATAATGCAAGATCCACTCCTACATTGCTTTTGTCAGGTTCTGATTACAACTATCTGGCGGACAATATCCTTGAAGTCGACGACGCCAATGCAATATATCTGTCAGATTATGTTGGAGGGCCTTTAAATGGTGGATTATCCAATCACAATACCATTTACAATAACACAATCCGTTATAACGTGCTGCCAACTTCCTGGTCTTACGGTATTCAGATAATGGGTAGTTATAATGAAATTAAAGGCAACACCATTATTGGCGGTTACAGGGGTATTTCTACAGCGAACTTCGGAAATGTTATAACCGACAATGTGATTATCAACATTACCGGAGCAGATTTCAATCATCCGGGCGTTGAAACAGGCGGACAGTTC
The DNA here is from genome assembly GCF_947169325.1 of uncultured Methanobrevibacter sp. GTDB lineage: Archaea > Methanobacteriota > Methanobacteria > Methanobacteriales > Methanobacteriaceae > Methanocatella. The sequence goes on from NZ_CAMVPN010000021.1 coordinate 22,460, forward strand.
GCTATTGTGGCTTCATATAACTCATATGTCGCAAACAATACAATCATCGGAGCTAAACTCATCTCCACTGGTGCTGGAATCACAGCCATCACAGATTCAATCGTGGAAAACAATTGGGTTAATGCCACTGACAAGGGAAGAGGTATTGTGGCCGGAGGTTCCAATGTAATTATCAGGAACAATATTGTCTTTACTGAATCTGGTTCAGGAATTTATGAAAAGGATGAGGAATCAGGTTTATTGGTGAAAGGCAATGTGGTTACTTCAGTTTCAGGTGTCGGAATACTGATTGAAAAGACAAGTTCAAAAAGGATGCCTAAAAACGTAACTGTCATAAACAATACCATTTCAACAAGCAACAAATATGCAATTGACGCTGCAGGCGTTCAGGCAAACACTTCCGACATTGATGTGAACTCAAACATTATAATCGGAGGAGGATTAATCAATTCTCCAGCAGGTGTAATTGACAATTCAAAACCAACCTACATCTACAAGGGAACCACTCACAAAATCACTCCTGAAAATATCTGCAACTACATTAACGACAACGGCGGTCTGACTTCAGAAATCAGGGATAACGATATTTTAAGCTTTGAGGGCACTTTCAACAATGAAGTTATATATGTTACAAAACCTGTTAAAATCACAGGTAAAAACCCTGTATTCTACAACTCCACTTTCAAGGTAACTTCAGGAAATGTATTGATTGAAAATCTAAAAATAATCAACAAGGAAGCAGACAGAGTAAATGCATGGGGTATTTTTGTAAATCAGGCTCCTGGTGTTAGAATTGTAAACAACACAATCACTGTCAATGACCCTAAGGCTGCTTATGCGATTTATGTCCTTGAATCCACTGACATTGAGATTTACAATAATGTATTGGCCTCTGAAGGGGAATATTTGACATTCACTCTTCTTGCATATTCCTGCGAAGATTGTAACTTCGCAAACAATACAATCAATACAATCGGAACAGGCAAATCATACAGTTTCTCACCTGAAAAATGCATTGACGGCAACGAGCTTGTAATCAATGGAAGGTCATATTGCCTTGACGGCAATGAACTGACAATCGACGGAAACACATACTGTCTCGACGGTGAAGAGCTTGTAATCAATGGAAAATCCTACTGCTTGGATGGCGATGAGCTTGTAATCGACGGCACCAAATACTGCATTGACGGCGATGAGTTCACCATTAACGGAACCCGCTATTGCCTTGACGGCAATGAATTCTCCATTGACGGCACCAAATACTGCATTGACGGTCAGGAATTTGAAATTGCCGGAACCCGCTATTGTCTTGACGGCAATGAATTGACAATTGATGGAACCAAGTACTGTTTGGACGGCAATGAAATGACCATCAACGGCAGAACATATTGCCTGGATGGAGACAACATTGTCATTGACGGCACCAAGTACTGCATTGACGGTCAGGAATTTGTAATTGCAGGCACACGTTACTGTCTAGATGGAAATGAGCTGACAATCGACGGTAATTCATACTGCCTGGACGGCAATGAACTTACTATTGACGGAAAATCCTATTGTCTCGACGGCAATGAGCTTGTAATCGACGGCGTTCGCTATTGTGTAGACGGCAATGAATACTGCATGGACGGCGCGCATGTCGTTTCTGAAATCTATCAGACCTACGGAATTTTATTATTATACTCATCAAACAACGTGATTTCAGGAAACGATGTCAATGTCACCTCAAACTTGAATGATCAGCAAGCCATTAAAGGAAACATGTCCTCCCAAAATTCAATTGTCGGTATTGATTTGTATTTCAACACCCACAACAACACTGTCTCAAACAACAACATTTACATTAAAGGTAAGGATAATTACATTTACGGAATGGGAGTTCTTGGATATTATACCAGTCACAGTGCTCCAAAAGGCCAAGGTGCCAGCAACAACTCATTTATTGGAAACACAATAACTCTTGATGGGCTGTACTGTGTTGAAGGTATCATCATAGGTGATGAATCCGAAGACACATTCATTGAGGCAAACACACTGAACCTGAAATCAGATGTTGTCGTTTACGGAATCTACTTCGAACTGTCTCAAAAGTCAACTGCCGGCAACAACAGGCTGAACTTGAATGCACAGGCGATTTATGCAATTGAAGGATACAGTTCAAACAACAACGTGCTGCTGGACAATGTCATTGATGCCAATGCTAAAGACGTTTATGGTGTTGTATTCTCAAACGGAAATGGTAATGTCATCAGAGGCAATAAGATTGATGCTAAAGGCAGTGGTGAAGCCATTACAAGTCCAATTTTAGATTCCATTCCATCAGGAAATGCAGGAATTTATCTGATTTCCAATTCAACCAAAAACATCATTGAAGATAATGAAATCAGCTCAAGTAAAGGTTATGCAGTAGAATTGGACAGCAATGCAGTAGATAATGTAATCACAAACAATTTCCTAGACAGTGAAAAGGGCATTGCAAATAGTGCAGTAAGCGGCTCTGAAAACAGCAATGTTTCAGATAACTACAAATACCTTATAAACGCTACTGTTGAGGATATGACAGTTCCGTATATGGGTACTGCTGAATTCACATTAACATTTGATAAAAGCCTTGACGGTGCTGTAGTGGAATTCTATGATGTTGACGGATTCCGCTTTGCTGAAGTTAAAGTTACAGACGGCACTGCAAAAGCAACATATAAGTTTGACTCTACATACGAGCCGGAACAGTATCTTTTCTCAGCTAAAGTTTCAAAAGAGAATTATAAGACCACTTTCTTTGACATCAGTGTAAAAGTGGCCACAAGCAGCCTTGTGATTGCATTGGATGATGTTTCTGCCCATCAGGGAGACAAGGTTGATATTACTGCAAAAGTTTCAGATGAACTTGGAAATCCAATCAGGGGAGCAGTAGTCATATTTAAAAGAACCAACTCAGCAGGGGTAGACACAATCATGGGTAATGCTACAACCAACAAAGAGGGTATAGCCACAATCGCTTACAGTGTTCCTGTGTCTTTAACAGTCGGTACCCACGTTCTCAAAGCTGAAGTTAAAGGTGTGGACAACTACAACGATGCCAATGTGTCTTCCAGTTTGATTGTCACAGAAAAGGTATCCCTTTCAGGCAATAAAAACTACAAAGTTTATTATGGAAATACAGTGGCATATAAAATCCTAGTTAAGGATGTAAATACAAAATCTGTATTGGCTGAAAAAGAGGTAACATTTAAAGTGAACGGCAAAACAAAATCAGTTAAAACAGACAAAAAGGGTTATGCAACCTATTCTGTAAAATTGGCTGCCGGATCATATACAATCACTGCAAGTTGCAATGGGGTTTCAGTATCCAGCAAGATTACTTTCAAACCTACATTAACAGCTAAAAATATTTCCAAGAAAAAGGCTAAAACCACTAAATTTACAGTAAAATTGGTAGATAAAAAAGGAAAAATCTTAAAGAATAAAAAGATTACCTTTAAACTCAAAAACAAAAAATACACTGCCAAAACCAACAAGAAAGGTATTGCAACATTGTCACTTAAAAATTTAAAAGTAGGTAAATACACAATTTCCTCAAGTTATGGTGGATGTACAATAAAGAACACTATTACCATTAAAAAATAAGGGTTTTTAACCTTTATTTTTACTTTTTTTAATATTTTTACTATTTTTTTAGTTTCTTTTTTGATAGATTTCAATATTGCATTCCGGACATATAGGTAATGCCTAAAATATTATTCATTTTTAAAATCAGCTTTGTTTATATCAGTCCAATGAATAATAATTTTGGAAGATTTTTATTATCTATTAATTTAATTGATGGTTATTTTAATTATTCGATAGGTTTTTTCGATGGTTGTTGGTGGAATAAAATTCTAAAAAAATTTGAAAAAAATTAGCAGTAATAGCTAATTTAATTCATCGCATCTTTGACCCTATCAAAGAATCCTTTTTCGACATGTTTGATTTCGTCACCACTTATCTCAGCGAATTCTTTAAGTAATTTTTTCTGTTTTGAGTTTAACTTCTTAGGAACCACTACATTGACGGTCACGTACATGTTACCTCTGCCCTGATGTCTGACGGAGTTCATACCTTGACCCCTTAGCTTGAATATAGTTCCGCTTTGGGTTCCGGGGGTTACTTTAAACTCGACCTCTTTTCCTTCGATTGTAGGAATACTGATTAAATCACCTAATGCTGCTTGAGGGAAGCTGATTTGTTGTTCTAAGTATAAGTGGTCGCCTTCACGTGTGAATCTTCTATGTCCTTTGATGTGCACGGTAACAATCAAGTCCCCTTCAAGTCCAGGTGCTTCACCGCAGTTTCCTTCACCTGAAACCCTCAGGTGGTTGCCTTCATCGACACCTTCAGGAATTTCGATTTTGATTGTTTTTGTTTTTCTTTTGCTTCCTTTACCATGGCAGTCTTCACATGGTTCAGTAATTATTTTACCGGTACCGCCACATTCTCTACATTGTCTTACATTCACCATTTGGCCAAGGAAAGTGTTGCTGACCTCTTTAACCTGACCTGTTCCTCCACATTTAGGACAGGTTTCAGGTTCAACGCCAGGTTTTGATTTGGATCCGTTACATGTAGGGCATAATTCACTTCTAGTAATCTTGATTTCCTTATCGCATCCTTTGAATGCTTCTTCTAAAGTAATAGGAACTTCAGTATAAATGTCGGAACCTCTTTGAGGACCAGAATATCTGCGTGTACGACTTCCTCCGCCAAAACCGAACATGTCGAATATGTTTCCGATGTCGAATCCCTGGAAAATGTCTTCGAAGTTCACGTTCTGATAGAAGTCTTCAGCAGTAAATCCATCCATTCCTGCATGACCGAACTGGTCATATCTTTGACGTTTTTCATCATCAGACAAGACGGCATAAGCTTCACTAACTTCTTTAAACTTATCTTCAGCATCTGGTTCATCACAAACGTCTGGATGGTATTGTCTGGCTAATTTACGATAAGCTTTTTTAATTGTCTTTTCATCCGCAGTTTTATCTACTCCAAGAACTTCATAATAATCTCGCTTGTCTGCCATGTATACACCTTAAAAAAATAATTTTAAAAAAAATAGATAGAAAAAATAATAGTTTTATCTATTGTTAGTTTTTTATTGATTCTGATTCTGATTTTAATATATTTCCTAACAACTAAATAAAACTTTATTATTTAATCTAGTCTTTTACTTCATAGTCTGCGTCAATTGTGTCATCATCGTTGTTGTCTTGAGTGCCGGCATTAGGATCTGCTCCAGCTTGTTGTTGAGCTTGAGCTTCAGCCTGTGCCTGTTGGTAAATTTTAGCACCAATCTCTTGAACTACACCAGATAGTTCATCAGACTTTTCTTTAATGGCAGCAACATCATCGCCAGCTATAAGTTCTCTTAATTCAGCTACAAGTCCTTCGACTTTTGTTTTTTCATCTTCAGATACTTTGTCTTTGAGTTCATCTAAAGTTTTTTCTGAAGTGTAAATTAATGAGTCTGCGTTGTTTCTGATTTCGATTTCTTCTTGTCTTTTGGCATCAGCTTCAGCATTCATTTCCGCTTCTTTGATTTTCTGTTCGATTTCTTCATCGGACAGTTTGGTTGAGGAAGTAATGGTAATTGCTTGTTCTTTACCGGTTCCTTTGTCTTTAGCGGTTACGTTGATGATACCGTTGGCGTCAATATCGAAGGTCACTTCGATTTGTGGAACACCTCTAGGTGCAGGTGGGATTCCAACGAGTTGGAAACGTCCGAGTGAAGTGTTGTCTGCAGCCATTTTCCTTTCCCCTTGCAATACATTGATGTCTACAGATGGTTGGTTATCTGCAGCAGTGGAGAACACTTGGCTTTTCTTGGTAGGAATAGTAGTGTTTCTTTCTATTAATGTAGTGGATACTCCTCCTAAGGTTTCGATACCTAATGATAATGGAGTAACGTCTAAAAGAACGATGTCTTTAATTTCACCGGCTAATACTCCTCCTTGAATTGCAGCACCCATGGATACACATTCCATTGGGTCGATACCACGTTCAACTGGTTTTCCTATGAATTTTTCAACGAATTGCTGTACGATTGGCATTCTGGTAGGTCCACCGACTAAGATGATTTTGTCGATTTCGCTTTTGCTCATTTTTGCATCATCTAAAGCTTGTTGCATTGGTTTACCTGATTTTTCCACAATGCTGTCGACCAATTCTTCTAATTTTGCTCTTGTAAGTGAAATGATTAAGTTTTTAGGGGTTCCGTCAGTACCCATTGCAATGAACGGTAAGTTTACTTCAGTGGTTGTGGTAGTGGACAGTTCGATTTTTGCCTTTTCAGCAGCTTCTCTTAACCTTTGCACTGCTTGGTCGTTGTCCATCAAGTCGATGCCTTCCTGTGCTTTGAATTCATCGGCAAGGTATTTGATTAACACGTTATCCATATCGGTACCACCGAGTTGGGTATCTCCGCTGGTGGATCTTACTTCAAAGACTCCTCCACCGAATTCCATGATGGTTACATCCAGGGTACCTCCACCTAAATCGTAAACCATGATGTTCATGTCATCTTCATCGGCTTTGTCAAGACCGTATGCGAGGCTTGCTGCGGTAGGTTCGTTTACAAGTCTTACTACATCAAGGCCTGCAATGGTTCCTGCATCCTTGGTTGCGGTCCTTTGGTTGTCATCAAAGTAAGCAGGCACGGTAATTACTGCTTTTTGAATTGGTTCTCCGAGGAAGGTTTCAGCATCCTTTTTGATTTTTTGGAGGATGAATGCGGAAATTTCCTGTGGGGAATATTGTTTTCCGTTTACAGTTACTTTGTGATCAGTACCCATGCTTCTTTTGATTGCACTGATTGTATTTTCTGGGTTTGTAACTGCTTGTCTTCTTGCAGGTTCTCCCACTAACATTTGACCGTCTTCAGTAAATGCAACATAACTTGGGAAGGATTTACCGTATTGGCTTGCCCCTTCAGCGGAAGGGATTGTGGTTGGTTTTCCTCCTACAAGTACAGATGCTGCTGAGTTACTTGTACCTAAGTCGATTCCAATAATTTTTTCTTTTTTAGTATCAGACATAATTATCACCAATTTTTTTTTATTAATTAATTATATAAACATGAAATTATTTTTTGCAAACAATAACTTTTGAGTATTTGAGAACTTTATCCTTGTACATGTATCCTTTCATCAGTTCTTCTATGACATATCCGTTTTCAACATCGTCTGAAGCCTGCACCATCAATGCCTCATGTTTGTTCAAATCGAATTTTTCTCCTTTTGCAGGAATTTCTTCCACGCCTTCTTTTGTCAAAATGTCTTTGAACTTGTTGTAGGTAAGTTCTATTCCTTCTCTTAAAACTTTATCATCTTCAACTTCTAAAGCTCTACCGAAGTCTTCATAACAGTCAAGAAACTCTTTGATAATGTTCTGATTGGCAAACTTGATGATTTCCTTGTTTTGCTTGTCAGTTATTTTTTTGAAGTTTTCAAAATCTGCCTGAAGTCTTTGGGATAATGAAATGTATTCCTGAGTTTCAGCCTCTTGCTTTTCAAGTGCCTCTTTGAGTTCGGCAATCTCTTGATCTTTTGCCGCCATCTCATCAAGAACTTCTTCCGGCTCTTCTTGAATATCCTGAGCTTCGACTTCTTCAGTTTCACTTTTCTTTTCGTCAGTCATATGGACACCTTTTTTAGGTTATTTGAGAAAAACTTTTGTAATAACTCTTCTGGGAGAATTAAGACTTTAAGCACTTTAATATTCGGTTTTGGGAATTTATGGACATATAGGAAAATGGTTCATCAAATTTGGAGTTATTACTTTAAGTTTTTCTGAACCAAAATATTAAAGTAACAAAAAGTTATCTTTCTCTTACATTATTATAGTAACAAAA
>NZ_CAMVPN010000022.1 GCF_947169325.1 uncultured Methanobrevibacter sp.
TTATAATTTGCAATAAAAAAACATAAAAGTAAATTCAATAATAAAATTAATTAACAGTTTAACAAAAAATGGCGGTAAAAATGATTGAAGAACAAACCAAAAGTTATTCAAAAAAACAAATATTTAAAACACTGCACCCATGGGTTAGAAAATGGTTTGATTCACAGTTCGATGATTTTACCCCCGCACAGAAAAGGTCAATTATCGACATCCACAAGAAAAACAACATACTAATCTCATCACCAACAGGATCCGGAAAAACACTAACCGCATTTTTATCAGTAATCAGCCAACTGACCGAACTGGCCGAAAAGGACCAACTGGAAGACAAGGTTTACTGCATATACATCTCACCTCTGAAAGCACTGGACAATGATATTGAAAAGAACCTTGATGAACCCCTGAAAGGAATTGAAAAGATAGCGGGGAAAAGCTTAGGAATCAGAAAAGCCGTCAGGACAGGTGACACAACACAATACCAAAGGCAAAAGATGCTTAAAAAACCGCCACACATCCTGATTACGACTCCTGAAACATTGTCAATTCTTCTTGTAGCGCCGAAGTTCAGGGAAAAGCTGAGCGGAGTCAAATATGTCATCATTGATGAAATCCATTCTTTAGCCGAAAACAAAAGAGGAGTTCATTTAAGCTTATCTCTGGAAAGGCTGCAGCATCTGCTGGGCCAGTACACAAGAATAGGACTTTCTGCAACAGTCAGTCCAATTGAGGAGATAGCAAAATTTTTAGTGGGCTACGAATATGGAGTTGGGCGAAGCTGCAAGATAGTAAATATAAACTATTTAAAAGAGCTTGACATGGAAGTTATGTGTCCTGTAAGCGACATCGTCCTGGCGGACGAGGAAGACACAAAGCTTGGAATGTATGATCTGTTGGATGATTTGATTTGGGAAAACAAGACCACACTAATATTTACAAATACACGTAGCGGAACTGAACGCTTTGTTTATAATTTAAAGAAAATGTATCCTATGCACTATGATGATGAAAACATAATGGCTCACCACTCTTCCCTTTCAAAAGAGGTCCGGCTGGAAACGGAAAACAAGCTGAAAGAAGGAAAATTAAAAGCTGTTGTTTCATCGACTTCACTGGAGCTAGGAATCGATATTGGATATATAGATTTAGTTGTTCTGATAAACTCACCGAAATCCGTGGCAAGAGCCCTTCAGAGAATAGGCAGAAGCGGACACAAACTGCATGAAAAATCCCGCGGAAAAATCATAGTTACCGACAGGGACGATCTGGTCGAATGCTCAGTGCTTTTAAAGAATGCAAAGGAAGGCAAAATCGACAAGATATCAATACCAACAAACTGTCTTGACGTTCTGGCACAGCACATCTATGGAATGAGTATTGAAAATCCATGGGATATTGACTATGCGTATGACGTGATTAGAAAAAGCTATTGCTATAAGGACCTCTCAAGAGACGACTACGAAAACGTGCTAAGTTACATGGCCGGAGAGTATCCGGAACTTGAAGAGAGATATGTCTATGCAAAAATATGGATTGACTATAAGGAAAACACCTTTGGAAAACGTGGAAAGCTAGCAAGAATGCTTTATTCTACAAATATCGGAACCATCCCCGATTCCTCTGGTGTTCTGGTTAAATGCAATGGAGAGACTGTCGGAAAAATCGAAGCAGTGTTCATGGAGCGCCTTAAAAAGGGAGACACATTTGTCCTGGGAGGAAGAACATATCGCTTCAACTACGGAAAGGGAATGACCATCAACGTAACGCCTGCAAACGGACCGCCAACAATACCATCATGGTTTTCACAGCAGCTGCCACTGGCATTTGATCTTGCAATGGACATCCAACGCTTTAGAGCACATATGGACGTGAAATTCAGATACAGAAGACCAAAGGAAGAAATCATGGAATTCATCCACGAATATCTGTATGTTGACGATTTTGCGGCAAATTCCATTTACGAATACTTTGTGGAGCAGTTCAAATACGCCCAAATCCCAAATACCCAAAAACTGTTGATTGAATACTATAAGGGCTTCGGGGGAAGAAGATTCGTGATTTTCCATTCGCTGTTCGGAAGAAAGGTCAATGACGCACTGTCCCGTGCGGTAGCATATGTCGTGGCGCAGAGATATAACATTAACGTCACCATTTCCATTTCGGACAACGGATTTTATTTGAGCTCAGACGGTAAGATTGGAGGTCTTGAAGCATTTAAGGAACTGACTCCTGAGAATTTTGAAATAATACTGACAAAGGCCCTGAACAAAACCGAAACATTGGCTTCCAGATTCCGGCATTGTGCCGGCAGGTCACTGATGACGCTCAGGCACTACAAGGGAGAATCCAAATCAGTTGGACGCCAGCAAGTGCGAGGAAAAATCCTTCTTAAGTTCGTGCAGGACATGGATGATGACTTCTCCATTCTAAAGGAAGCCAGAAGGGAAGCGCTTGAAGACTACATGGACATCAAAAATGCCCTTAAGGTAATTGAAATGATTGACAGGGAAGAAATGGAAATAAAAACAATTAATACCGTGATTCCAAGTCCATTTGCATTCAATTTAGTTTCACAAGGATACCTTGACGTGCTGAATCAAAACGACAAGGGAGAGTTTACAAAAAGAATGCATCAGGCAATACTTGACCAAATCAAGGACAAGTTAAAAGACATTTATTAACTTAAAAAACAAATACATATATTAGTTAATAAACAATAACTATTAAAAGGTGATTATTCATGACCAAGTGGAAAGCAGTTATCGTTGGTTTTATACTGGCAGTTATTGTAAAATCATTCTTTGCACATTATGAATTCATAGGATTATTGGCTGTAGGATTCATTACAGGATACATTGCCCATGATGGCATGTTGAGCGGTCTGTGGAATGCAGCCGTTGCCGGAGCATTGGGAACAATAGTCTGTGCAGTACTGTTCATCATAATTGCAACATTTGGAGGCAGCTTATTCGGAATATTCGGAGGCCTGACCGGATTTACAGTTTCTGGACTTTCAAGTTTAGTGGCAGTCGTATACAATTTGATTTACTATGCAATAGTAATGGGAATTACCGGAGCCGTTGGAGGAGCAATAGCTTCTCGAGATTAAAATTTTTGGAGATAAAACATGGACATATTTGGAGATGTGAATTTTAAGGCATTAGTATTTGGAGCGGGAATAGCTGGAGGATTTATACTATTCGGATGGCAAATATCAGATTGGCTATATCCATTTGCATCAATAGGACTGTTGTATGCAGGGTATGGACAAAAAAATGTCCTCTATGCAACAATTTGCGGTGCAATTGCATCAACAGCAATCATTGTGTTGACATTTCAGGGATATATGGGACAATTTGACGGATTTTTCATAACCGAAAATGGACTAATAACTGTTGCTTTAACAATTCTTATTGTAGGTGCATTCGTTGGTTTTGTTGGAGGATGGGCAAAAAGAAGCAGATTAAAAGCAATGGAACAATACGAAAAACAACAAAAGATTGGTAAAAAGAAAAATAAAAAGAAAAAAGCTAATGTTAAAACAACAAAAGCAAAAAACGGTTACGTAGATAAAATATTTAAAAAATAATAACAAAATTATGTTATTATTTTTTCTAATTCATCTCTTTCTATACCATTTTTGATTTCAAGTGCAATTCTTCTACCCATACTCATTGGTTTGCCATATGTCAGGTAGGAGTAAGGAGAACCATCCATGAATGTGTTTGTACCACCGTCAGTTCTTGCACTGATTTCAAAACAGATTACTTCCAAATTATCATTTACTAAAGTTTGCATACAGAATGGACCGTTCAATCCAGGAGCAACTAATTTTTTAGCACTTTCGGTTAATTTATCAGCAATGTCGAATACTTGTGGGAGTAATGATTCACGGATTACCGCAGGGTGGTTACCAGTTACAACGTAAGATGGGCTTAAGTCAATGTCCAATTGGTCTTTAGCAGGCATTCTTACAAATCCGTCGATACTTGATTCGTATCTTGTGTCCATACCCATTAATTCAACGGTATCGTCAAGTGCGGAGTAGAAATAGTGTATACAGTAGTTACAACCGGAAACGTATTCCTCAATGTGTGCAGCTTCCACATCACTGTCTTCTAACCATCCACGTGCTTTCATGGCTTCAATTTTTGCATCAAACTCTTCTGTAGATGATGCTACAAAGTAACCTCTTCCACCTCTTGCACCTGGGAACTTGACCATTACAGGCCTGTCAATTTCTGAAGGGTCATTGTATTTGAACGGTATTCTTACATCACCCTCAACAAGAAGTGCTCTTTCCTTATCTCTTTCAGCTTCCCATCTGAGTACATCCCTGTTACCAAACATTGGAACGTTGAATTTGTCCTCAACGTTGTCAAGTCCAGCATATGCAACGAAAGATCCATGAGGAACGACAATTGCATTCATATCTCTAAGTTTTTGTTGGACATCCTCATTGACGATGTCTTTAAATTCATCAACGATGATGTATTCGTCAGCTACACCAAAACGTTGATATGGAACTTCACGACCTTTTTCACAAACAATAGCTGTTCTAAACCCTTCTTCTTTAGCACCTTGCAGAATGTGCAAAGAGGTGTGACTTCCGAGAGTGGCTATTGTTATTTCATTTTTGTCATATTTAGCCAAAATATCCAAAATGTCTTCCTTTTTAACTTCTCCCATTATATCTTCTCCTAAAAGAATGATGATATTATATATATTTTTATGAATTAATAAGAGTTTTTATTTGATTTAAACAATTAAGTTAAAATTAAAAATGATAACGAACAAATACTAATATGAGTTACAAAGGAAAGGATAAAATGTTAATCGGTTTAATTTCAGACACCCATATTCCAGACAGAGCAAAAGAGTTGCCGCAAAATGTGCTTGAAGCATTCAGCAATGTTGATTTGATTATACATGCGGGAGATTTGACTTCACTGGACGTTATTGACAAACTCGAAGAAATAGCTCCGGTAATGGCAGTGCAGGGAAATATGGATAGGGCCAATGGAATTGACCTTCCCCGAGCGAAAGTGATTGAAGCTGAAGGACTAAAGATCGGAATTGCTCACGGAGAAGTCTATCCAAGAGCAGACACTCAGCAGCTGGTGTATCTGGCAAAGGAACTTGACGTTGACATTTTAGTTACAGGACACTCCCATCAACCGAAAATAGAAAAGACAGACGGCGTTTTACTGATAAATCCTGGAAGCCCCATAGTTCCAAGACTGGCCGACAGAACCGTGATGCTTCTGGAAATAAACAACAAGGAAGTTGATGTGGAAATCGTCAAGATTGGAGCGCCTGTATGCAGTGCTCTTAATTTCGAAATTTACAAGAGGGATTGAAATGGGAAGCAGATGGCAAGTGGAAAAGCATAACGATCCGTATTACAAGCAGGCTAAAAAAGAAGATTACCGTTCACGTGCATCATATAAACTTAAACAGCTGGATAAAAAATACAAACTCATCAAACAGGGAAATACAGTTGTCGACCTTGGAGCTGCCCCTGGAGGATGGTCACAGGTTGCCCTTGAGAAGGTGGGCGAGGAAGGAACCGTCGTCGGCGTTGACCTTAACAGATTTAAGAAATTCCATGAAGAGAACTATTATGGAATCAGAGGCGACTTTACAACCCCTGAAGTTCAGGAAAAGATTATGGAACTTATTGGAGGAAAAGCAAAGGTAGTAATGTCTGATGCCTCACCGTCACTGTGCGGAATAAAAAACATCGACCAGCTGAGATCAATTGACCTGACCAATGCAGTGATTGAAATAGCCGAAAACATCCTTGAAGAAAAGGGAAATCTGGTAATGAAAGTCTTTCAGGGCCCAGACTACAAAGCCATGCTTGACTCACTTAAAGGAAAATTCAGACAGGTAAAGACAACAAAACCGGCATCATCACGTAAAAAAAGTTCTGAAATGTACGTTGTGGGACTTGGATACAAACCTAAAAAAAATAGAAAAAAGGATAAAAATTAAAGTGTATTGTATGCATCGTAGGCAGCATCAAGTTTTTGTTTAGCAAATACAATCCTGCTGTCAACCTCATTGGACGGTATGTTCGCATCAAGAGCACTTTGAACATTCTGAATCGCTGAATCCGCCCTAGCCAGTTCTATCTTAGCATTGTTGTATGTCTGAATGTCATCAGAACTGCCCGCATAATAAGTGGCCTTGATACTATCGAACTTGACTGACAGATTTGTATATGATGCTTTCAGCTCTGCAAGCTCATCATATTGAGTGCCAGAGGATATCTCATTTGTAATACCTGATGAAACCATGCTATACCCTACATAAGCCACAACAATGATTGTTGCGACTATCATGATAATTCCAACGACGGAAATTAACATAGAAGTAGATTTGAATAAGCTTAATTTTGATTTCCTCATAATTATCCCAAATATAAAACATAATTTTTTATGTAACTATTAAATTTATTAATTTTAGTATATAATTCTTACCCAAATTTAAAGCAATGCAACATTTTTTTAAGTATGAAAATAATAATATTAAGATAATGAATTCCACTAATAAATCTCAAACATCAATCATAAAATTCGAAGAATTTTTCGCTACATCATACAAGGATGACGTGTTCGAAATACTCGAAACATATCCTGATAAGCGATCACTAACTGTAGACTACAATGTGCTGGAAATATTTGATCCTGACCTTGCGGATTTGCTGATAGAAAAACCTGAAGAGGTTATTGAAGCGGCACAGATTGCAATAAAAAATATTGACCCCCTCGTAAAGGATGCTGACATCAATATCAGATTTGCAAATCTATCCAATATCATTCCATTAAAGACATTGCTGAGTAAATATATTGGAACATTTGTTGCAGCAGACGGAATCGTAAGGAAGACAGATGAAATAAGGCCACGTATTGAAACTGGAGTATTCGAATGTAGAGGATGTATGAGATTGCATGAAGTCGAACAGAGTTCCGGAAACAGAATTATCGAACCTTCATTATGTAGCGAATGTGGTGGAAGATCATTCAGATTGCTTCAGGAAGAATCAAAATACATCGATACCCAAACCGCAAGAATGCAGGAACCTTTAGAGAACTTATCCGGAGGAACCGAACCGAAACAGATGCTTATGGTTTTGGAAGATGATTTGGTGGATGAATTAAATCCTGGAGACAAGGTAAGAATTACAGGTGTTTTGAAGACATTCAGAGAGGAAAGAAGCGGCAAATTCAAAAATTACATTTACGTGAATCATATCGAACCGCTGGAACAGGAATTTGAAGAACTGCAGCTCTCTGAAGAGGATGAGGAACAAATCATCGAATTGTCAAAAGACCCTCACATTTACGATAAAATTATCAAATCAACCGCCCCTTCAATCAGAGGTTACAGGGACGTAAAAGAAGCTATCGCATTACAGCTCTTCGGAGGAGCCGCAAAACAGCTTGAAGACGAAACCAAACTAAGGGGAGATATCCACATTCTCATTGTAGGGGACCCCGGTATCGGTAAATCCCAGATATTGAAATACGTTTCAAGACTTGCTCCAAGAAGTATCTATACAAGTGGTAAAGGTACAACCGGAGCAGGATTGACTGCAGCGGCAGTTAGAGATGAGCTTGGAGGATGGTCTCTGGAAGCAGGAGCATTGGTGCTTGGGGACCAGGGTAACGTATGTGTTGACGAGCTCGATAAGATGAGGTCAGAAGACAGATCTGCGCTTCACGAAGCACTGGAACAGCAGACCGTAAGTATTGCAAAGGCAGGAATCATGGCCACCTTGAATTCAAGATGTTCAGTTCTAGCAGCTGCAAACCCTAAATTTGGAAGATTTGACAGATATAAAGTGCTTGCAGAGCAAATCGATTTGCCTGCACCAATTATTTCCCGTTTCGATTTGATTTTCGTTATTGAAGATAAGCCAAGCAGGGAAGGGGACTCAAAATTGGCGGAGCACATTTTAAAAATACACCAGTCCAATACTGTTGATTATGAGATTGAACCGGAATTGCTTAGAAAATATATTGCATACGCACGTAAGAACGTCCATCCTGTTCTGACAGATGAGGCCAACACCGTTTTACGAGAGTTTTATGTAAATACACGTAACAGCAACACCGAAGAGCAGGCCCCTGTGCCAATTACCGCAAGGCAACTGGAAGCTATAATCCGTTTATCAGAAGCCAGTGCCAAAATTAAGCTTAAGGACACAGTTGACAAGGAAGACGCTGAAAAGGCAGTCAGACTGCAAATGGCATGTCTTAAGGAAGTTGGTGTTGATCCTGAAACCGGAGAAATTGACGTGGACATCATTGGTGGAGGAACTCCTAAATCCGACAGGGACAAAATACAAAAAGTAACCGAAGAGATTGAACTTCTCCAAGAGGAATATGCCGGAAACGCTCCTTTGAACGTTTTAATTTCAAATATGGCCGACAAATATGATGTCAGCCAGGAAAAAGTGGAAGAAATCGTGAGGAATCTAAGACAGAAAGGAGTAATCTACGAACCTACCCACGGCCAATTCAGAATAATCGAATAATTTCAAAAAATAATTTAGTATACAGTTTCATGGCTAAATAGCAATACATTAATAAATGATTAAAATCAAACTTAATATATTATACTTATACTAATTTTTATAGGAGAGATAAAATGGACAAATATGAAGATTTATTAGAAAGAGCAATAGACCAATTACCTCCTGAAGTATTTGAACATAAAAGATTCAAAATTCCTAAAGCTTATTCAGATATCCAAGGTAATAGAACCTTTATCAAAAACTTTAAAGATGTTGCAGAAGGTTTAAACAGAGACCCTCAGCATTTATTGAAATTCTTGATGAGAGAATTAGGTACTGCAGGAAACATCGAAGGTCAAAGAGCAATCTTGCAAGGTAAATTTACACATTACCTAATCAACGAAAGAATTGAAGATTATGTGGACAAATACGTAATTTGCCACGAATGCAACAGACCAGATACCAGAATTATCAGAGAAGGTAGAATATTCTTACTTAAATGTGCTGCATGCGGTGCAACAGCACCTTTAAAAACATTATAATTCTACTTTTTTATTTATTTTTTACAATCCGCAACGTGAAATCCTCAATGTCATAAATGAGGTAGTCCAGTGATATTATGTTTTGTCCAGAGTGTGGAAGTACCGATAAGGAAATGGTCGGAGAAATTTGCATCGACTGCTTTTTAAAAGATTTTCAGATGATTGAACTTCCAAAACGCATTGAAGTTCAAATATGCAGCCACTGCAACAGCAAGCTCGAAGAAGGAAAATGGAGCGATGAGTTCATTCCCGAAGAGGAAATCATCTACAGAGCACTTGAGAGAAATATAAAAATCGCTGATGAAGTTTCAAATGAAATCATCAATCTGGAAATCGACCAGATTAAAGGAACATTGGCAAGCTGTTTTGTTGAAGTCGCAGGTGAAGTTCATGGCGTTAGAATTGAAGAGACACATGACTGCGAAGTTAAAATCCAAAAGACAGTGTGTCCAACATGCAGCAAAATTCAATCCGGATATTACGAAACTGTGGTCCAGTTCAGAGCAGATAAAAGAGAAATAAAACCTGAAGAATATGCTAAAGCCGATGAAGTGGTTGAAAGGACATTAATAAAGCAGTCTTCATCCGACAAACTTGCATATTGTCCTCAAATAGCTAAGCTAAAGGAAGGATACGATTATTATATCGGATCTTTTAAATCCGGAAAGAAGGTGGCTGAAAACCTAAAAGAGGAATTTGGAGGAATCATAAAGGAATCTCCAAGACTTATAAGCGAAGACAAATCCACCGGAAAAGGCCTTTACAGGATTTGGATTTCAGTAAGAATCCCTGAATTTGAAGTCAATGATTTCATCAAGTTCGAAAACAAGATAATGCAGGTGACAAGCATTGGAAAAAACAGCGTCGTTGCCATCGACATCGAAGCTGACAAAAAGCACAACATTCCAATGAAGAATATGGAAGACATCGAACTTCTCAAAAAAGCTGATGAAATCGAAACCACAACAATCATATCAAAATCTCCAAGCATAATTCAGATTTTGGATCCAAGCGATTATTCCGCAGTTGATTTGGAAATGAAAGATGAATTTGCAGACTACAATATTGGGGATGAAATAAATCTTATAAAAATCGATAATTACATTTATTTGTTGAGTTAAGTGATAAAATGAATATTGAAGAAAAAATTCAATTAATTAAAGAAGGAACCCTGGAAGTTATAGATGAAGAAGAATTAAAAGAAGTTCTCAAAAAAGAGCAACCTATAGCTTATACAGGTTATGAACCTTCCGGAAAAATCCATTTAGGACATGCAGTGACTGTGCAAAAATTAAAGCAACTTCAAAAATTAGGTTTTAAGATTAAAATCCTTCTTGCAGATTATCATGCATTTTTAAATGGAAAAGGCACTGTTAAAGAAATTGCAGAGACTGCTGAATACAACAAAAGATGTTTCCAGGCACTGGGACTTGATGAAACAACCGAATACGTATTGGGTTCATCATTTCAGCTCGATGCGGACTACACAGATAAAGTTTATCAATTAGCTACAATGACTACACTCAAAAGAGCCAGAAGAAGTATGGATCAGGTAAGTCGTGCAGATGACAATCCGAAAGTGGCCAGCGTAATTTATCCTATTATGCAAACTGTGGATATGGCTGCTCTTGAAGTGGACATAGCTCTTGGAGGAATGGAACAGAGAAAAATCCAGATGTTGGCAAGAGAAAACCTTGAAAAAATAGGCGAAAATGTCCCTGTCTGCATCCACACCCCATTGCTGCACGGTCTTGACGGTGACGCTAAAATGTCTTCAAGCAAAGGAAACTACATTGCAGTGGACGATTCCGTTGAAGTAATTTCCAAAAAGATTAACAAAAGCTACTGCCCTCAAGGGGAAGTTGAAGGAAACCCGATGATTGAAATTGCGGAAACCTTTGTTTTCCCAAATCAGGATACTTTGCTTATTAAAAGACCTGAAAAATTCGGTGGAGATATTGAATTAACCCATGACGAGTTAATCAAAGACTTTAGCGAAGGAAATTTACATCCTATGGATTTAAAAAATGGAATTAAAGATTTCTTAATTGAATTCTTTGCTCCTGTAAGAGAATACATGGAGGAAAATTAAATGGAAGAAGAAAAACAGGAATTTCAAATGGGCATACCTAACGGTGTTGGTGAAGCCATGCTCGCACATGCATTTGAAAAATTTGACTTCAAATTGGAACAAACCGAATTCGGCCCAGTGCTGATTGGCGACTATGACGAGCTTGTCAAAGTGAAAGAATTCCTAGCTAACGCTATTGAAGAAAGATTGAAAGAATTAGAAGGGGAATAGCTATTCTCCATACTTATTTTATTAAAAAAAAAGAAAATATATTTCCCAAAATAATTCATTTTGGGAATTTAAGTTATTTTAACTGTTTTTAAATCGGATCTACTTCTTTTCCGTTTTCATCATACTCAGGCAACATCTCATTACCGTTTTCATCATAATAGGTATTTGATGTATCCTCCGAACTACTTGAAGAGGATGATGAGGATGATGAATAGGAACTTGAATATGAAGATTGGGAATATGAAGTTTGAGGTTGGGAAACTGAATCGGATGAATCTTGAGCATCTGCAATTGTTTCCTCAATCAGAGTAGCATTATCCACTTGCTCCTCAATGTGCTCTCCCTTGATTGTCAGTTTTTGTGAAATACTACTGCTTGAATAGTTTCCGTCTCCATCAAAGGTAATATTAAGGTCATATTCACCGGCGCTGACATTCTCCACTTTTACAATTGCAACGCCTGTAGCATGAGTTTTAACAGATTCTTCATAAACAACCTTACCGTTACTGCCTGTAAGTTTAACGTGGAGCGTTTTATCACTTAAAGAAGTTTTTTCGTTGTCAGTTAATTTAACGTAAAGAGTACCGTTCTGTCCGAGGTCTCCTTTGTTTAATACATCTATAGTTGTGAATTTTGCATCGGCACTAGGGGCGAATACAATACCTCCAACTACAACTGCAATGACAACAACAACTCCAGCTATTATCATTTCTTTTTTATCCATTTTATCACTCAATTTACTATTTTACTTAATATATTAGACATAGTCATTTATATACTTTAGACATTTTGCCGGTTTTAAAGGCATTTTCAATATCGTGATTGGTAATGTGCTCACAATATGCAGTCGGGACATAATCCCAGATATGGGGCTACGGCCTTTTTAATGTCTGAAGAAACCTTATTCACGCCGTTGTTTGCATCGATGATTTTGTGCTCGTAATCCTTGGCTATTTTCAAATAGTTTTCCTTTACATTAGCTAAAAATTCCTCATTTTCAAAAGTGTCCTCGCCGGAAGTTCTTGCAACTGATGTCTTAACATCCAAATCAAGCAGCAAAAGCAAATCTGGTTTTTTGGCGTGTTTATTTAAAACTTCCACCCATTCTGGATTGTTCTGATAGGCAAGAGATGAAATGAATGACCTGTCAGAGATGATGATTTTGGATTCATCTTCCAGTTTATCCATGATGCACAATCTGTCTGCGGCGAAAAGCAAAGCGAGGATATTTTGAATTTCATCAGTTTTCGCATCAGGCCTCTGCAGCATTTTGCGTATTAACTTTCCAACCTGTGAATCAGTCGGTTCGACCAATGTTTCAACTTCAAATCCGTTATCTTCAAGCCATTGGCCCAACATTTGAATTTGAGTTGATTTTCCGGCACCATCAATTCCTTCAAATACTATATACATAAAATAGAATATGTTTTAATTTAATATATAATTAATTCCAAATACTTAAATGAATAAATCAAAACAAGGTGTTTAAATAAAATGGTTTTAGAAGAATTATTGGCCCCTGCAGGTTCACCGGAAGTCCTGACAATAGCCGTCAACGCCGGTGCGGATGCTGTTTATATTGCAGGCCAGCAATACGGGGCAAGAGCTTATGCCAAAAACTTTACGATTGAAGAAATTGAAAAGGCAGTGAAATATGCTCATTTGAATGGCGTTAAAGTGCACGTTACCGTCAACACGCTTATAAACAACTTTGAAGTTGTGGACGTGATGAAGTATCTCTTTAAGCTGTATCAAATCGGAGTTGATGCAGTCATCGTTCAGGATTTCGGACTGATCTGGCTTTTGAAAACATTCATTCCGGATTTGGAGGTTCATGCATCAACACAGATGGGAATAAACAACTATTCATCAATCAGATGGGCGAGCAAAAACAACATAAAAAGGATAGTCCTTCCAAGGGAAGTCAACATTGACCAGATTCGACAGACACATGATCAGCTTGAAAAAGACAACATTGACATGGACCTTGAGGTATTCGGTCACGGAGCCCTATGCTATTGTGTGAGCGGAAAATGCTACATGTCCTCATACAACAGCGGGAGAAGCGGAAACAGGGGAGCATGCGCACAGCCATGCAGACGGGAATACCGCCTGAAATACAGAGGATACAATATAGGAAACGGATATCTTCTCTCAACACATGACCTTGCAACCTATGACAACATACAGGCAATATCCGATGCGGGAGTCAAATCCCTGAAGCTGGAAGGGAGGATGAAGTCCGGAGACTATATCGGAACCATCGTAAACAGCTATAGAAACATAATTGACGGAAATCCTGGAGATTATAAAAAAGACCTGCACCTTGTTTTTAACCGCCAGTTTACCAACGGATACATGATGGGAGACAAGCCTGGAGACGTAATGGGCAGAGGCCATTCCGGCCATGAAGGATTATACATTGGTGATATTACCAATATTGACGATACAAAGGTCACCATTGAAATCAAAAACAAGGAAATTCCAATCATTTTAGAGCCCGGAGATGGAATTGCGTTTAAATACAACGGCAAAATCAAGGGAATATATCTGGAAAAAATCATAAAGCAGGATGAAAATGAAATCATAATAGACACCACACGCCTTGTTAAAGTGGGAACTGAAGTGTTTATCAGCTATTCCAAATCAACACACGATTATCTAAAGCAGTTTGAAAAGGAAACTGTCAAAAGCAATGTGGGAATCAATCTGTCCTTAACCTGGGATGAAAATCTCAACCTTTTTACAAAAGTTGAATACCATATTGACGATGAGCTTATCAATTTCAGGCACAAAACACTGGATAAATTCGAAAAGGCAAAAAACAAGCCGGTGACAGAAGAAATCATCACACAGCAACTCAGGAAAACTGGAGGAACACCGTTCTACATTGAAAACATTCGCTTCAACAACATGCCTAAAGACATATTCATACCAATTCGTGAGATAAATCAGATAAGAAGGGAAATTCTTGATACCGCAACAGAGCTTTTGGAAAATCACTACACCCCAACCAAAAAATCCGTAAAGGAAGTTCGAAAAAACCTCACCAAGTTTTTCGAGGATTATGAAAATATTCCTGATAAAAACAAAAGGAAAACACCTGCCCTGTCAATATTCATCGATGACATCTCGCAAATCAATGCAATATCAGGCTTTGATTTGAAAAGAATCTATTTCGACAGAAACTGCCACTACAATAACTCCAAAGACTATTTCAAAGACATTAAGGAAACATTGAAGCAGGCAAGCTTAAGGGCATCTCCAACTGAACTTGTCTGGGTTTTGGCATCATTCATATCCGAAGAGGATGCGGTCAGATGCAGCAAAATCGTAAAGGAACTCGAAAATGAAGGAATTATCATCTCAGTTATGGGCGATTTTCCGGGAATGGCTGAAATATTCGACTGCCCTATTTATGGAAACCACAACCTGAACGTTTGGAACAGTTTCACTGTCCGTGATTTGAATGAAGCAGGATTCAAATCATTGATATTATCTTCAGAGCTTTCAGGAGCCGAAATCAAAGAGCTGATTAGAAAGAACCATGACAGAAACATTGACCTTGAGATGATTGTCAACGGAAACCTGGAAGTTATTGTAAGCAAAGACGATTTCACCAATCTGAATGACGGAAAGGACTTCATAATTTCAAATGATGCCGATTATGCCACTCTTGAAGACAAAAAAAGAAAGAAATTCAAATACAAGATATTTTTCGACTACACAAGGCAAAGCCACATCATCAACAAGGACTGCCTGTGTCTGATTGAAGAGATGAATGAAATCAAGGAATTCGGCCTTGATTCAATAATCCTTGATTGCAGATACTCCAATGAGAAGTACACAACACAGATATTGTCAATCTATAATGAAAGCCTTAAGAATAAAGACCAAGAGGAACTGACAAAATACAAATACCAGATTATGGATTTCTCACAGTCCTACATCAACAAAGGCAATTACATTGAGGGAAGGTTGCATGAGAATTCCTGAACTGCTTGCACCTGCAGGCTCAATGGAGCACTTGAAAATAGCAATCAAAGCAGGAGCAAGTTCCGTTTATCTGTCCGGGAAAAATTATGGAGCCCGAAAGTTTGCCGAAAACTTCACACTGGAGGAGATTGAAGAGGCCGTAAACATTGCTCACATGCACAATGTCAAGGTTTACGTTACCGTGAACACGTTAATCAGGCAGAATGAACTTGAAAATGTAATGAATTACCTCTCCAGGCTGCATGCAATGGGAGTTGATGCAGTCCTCATTCAGGATCTGGGATTGGTG
This sequence comes from uncultured Methanobrevibacter sp., assembly GCF_947169325.1. GTDB lineage: Archaea > Methanobacteriota > Methanobacteria > Methanobacteriales > Methanobacteriaceae > Methanocatella. Next base: position 15,651 of record NZ_CAMVPN010000022.1, read on the forward strand.
GAACTGATAAACAGATACCTGCCTAATTTGAAAATCCATGCATCGACACAGATGACCTGTGAAAATCAGCTGAAGATTGATTATCTTGAAAGCAAAGGGATTAAAAGGGTTGTTCTTCCACGTGAGATGAGAAAAGAGGAAATCAAAAACCTGAAAACAAACATGGAGCTTGAAATATTTGCCCATGGGGCATTATGCTATTCCTATTCAGGACAATGCCTGATGAGCAGTTTCAAAGGCGGGCGAAGCGGAAACAGAGGAACATGTGCACAGCCATGCCGCCAAAAATACAAAATCGATGAAATCAATAAAAAAGATTACTATTTATCCCCCTGCGATTTAAGTCTGTTTGATAGCTTAAAGGAAATATCAGAGATGAATATCTCCTGCATAAAGATTGAAGGGCGAATGAGATCAAAGGAATACCTGGCAGTCACCATAAGCAATTACAGAAAAGCATTGAACAAGTTGAAAAGCGGAAAAGAAATAAAAAGTGAAGAGTTGAGTTTGGCATTCAACAGAGGATTTACCCAAGGCCAATTCAATCATGAATCCAAAAGAAGCCTGAGAGCAGGCCATATTGGCTTGAAAATAGGCAGCGTCATTGAAGATAAGAAGAACCAGATTGCAATAAAGTTATACGATTCAATAAAAAGCATCCCCGAAAAGGGAGATGGCCTGCTGATAGTCAAAAACATTAACGATTATGGATTTGAAATATCGCAAAATCCAACAATAACAACCATGAATCACTTTAAAAAAGGCAAATTCAAGCAGGTTAAAGATTTAACACGACCTGATAAGGTGCTGGTGGTTAAGAAAGTATGGCAAAACAAGAAAAGCGATTTTGATTTGAATGGAAGTGACGTTTACCTGACAAAAAGGCACAGCCTTGCAAAAAGAGCAAAGGAAATCGAAAATAAAGGAACAAGTTACGTAAAATCCAAATTGACACTTACTTTTTCCATTAAAAACAAGTTTCCGCATCTAAAAGGAAGATTGACACTTGCAAATAGAAAAGAGGTTGAATGTGAAGTTAGGGGAAACGCCCCATTTGAAAAGCCACTTAAGAAAAGCGTTGACCAGGATACAATCAGAAAACAGCTTTCAAAAGTGGGCGATTATCCATTTGACATTGTTCACATTAACATCAACTATGACGGAACACTGTTTATTCCTATAAGAAAGATCAATGAGCTTAGGCGAAACCTGTTTGAAAACCTGGAAAAGGCAGTCATTAATCTGTACTCCAATAAATCAAAAAGAATAAAACTTGACATTAACGCTGTGGAACCGGAAGCAATGAAACCTAGTTTTTCATTCTACACAAATAATCTGAATCATTTAAAAAACATCAGCAACGTGAAAAGAGTCTATCTTGAGATTCCACCAGAAGACGATTCCCTAGACATTTCCGGAAAGCCAAACTACAACATAAATTACATAGTAAACTTCATTAAAGATGCTTATGATATTTCAGCCGGCAAGGACTACACGTTAATCTGGAAATGGCCAGACATCTGCCATGACAATATGATTAAAATTCTAAATAAAGTAAGGGCAATACTTTCAAAAATGCATTACACCATTCCAATCATGAGCAATAGCTTCAATGGAAAATACGGACCTTACTCCATGAACATCACAAACACAGAAAGCATTGACAGTCTTGAAAGCTATGAAATTTTAACCCTATCTCCGGAGCTTAGAAAATCCGACTACGAGGAGATAATAAGACATTGCAAAACACCGCAAAAACTGGAAATGCTGGTTCAGGGTTCTGTCGAGCTAATGAAGACAAGATATCCCGTCCTCTACAATAACGAGTTGAAATCCGGTTATGAAAACTGCCTAATAGACCAGAACAACAACAGGCATGAAATCCACAAAAGCATTTCAGGAGAGGAACTGATTATTTTAAGCGACAGCGAGCTTTCATTGATTGGACAAATCAAACATTTAAATGAGATTGGATATTGCAATTTCTCAATAGACGGCCGTTATAAGTCAGATGAGTATTATAAAATGATAGACATCTACAAATCAGCACTTAACGGCAGTGCAAATAAAAAAGAACTGTCAAAATACAGCCAAAAAAATACGACTGCAAACTACTAGGCAAAATACTTTGCAAATGCTCTCTCGGCAAAAAACCAATATATATTAAAATTAAATTATAATCACAAAAAGGGTTTGGTAAAAATGAAAGGGGAAAGAATAACATTGCAGAATGTAAAAGGAATCGGAGATAAAATCTCTGAAAAAATACTGAATAGTGTTGGGGGCGAAGAAGAACTCCAAAAAATAGTCGATAATGTCGATGTCGAAAAAATAGCCAACATTGAAGGCATAAGCCAAAGAAAAGCTATTGAAATAATGAATCAGTTACTGAACAGACCAACTTATGAATTCATAAAAAGCGACAGGGCCATGGAGCTTTACGAAGACATCATAAACAAGATATTATCCTACTCAAACACAAACTATTCAAAAAATAGAATATTGCTCCTTTCTCCTACCAAAGACATTGACAAGATTACAGAACAGCTTGATTTTGTGATGAACGCCAAAGAGCATGTCTCCCAGCTTCCAATAATAAAATTAAGAGGCCTGATGAAAAATCTAAAAGAGGTTGAAGAGGCCAAACCCGAATATGACCCAAGCAAAGTCATTCTTGTGGAACGTGAAGAGGACAATGCATATCTTACAGATTTGGGCCTTAATCAGTATTATCCAATTCTTACTGCAAGCGACTCACCTCTGCTTCAGGAAGAAATGATGAATTATGATCTGGTATTTTACGTGTATTCAGAAGGAATCCTCGATTTCGAAGGAATGCCGAATCTGATAATGATCAACATTGATGAAAACGATTATGAAATCGTTCCTGAAAAGATAATCAATTTCTTTATTCAAAACAAAGACCTGTTCACAAGAGTCCATGAAATTCAAAAAATCAGGAACAAGGAAAGTGTCCTTGGAGACATCATCCCAATAATCGATGAAGTCAATATCATAGATAAAAGGGAAGTGGATATTGAAAAGTTAGTCTATTCTCTTAAAGATGAGATGGATGAAGAGCTTGAAAAATCCATTAAAAAAGTTGACCTTGAAGGAGATGAAATACTCAATCTATTAAACAATAACTTCCCACCAAAGATAAGTAAAATATTTGACGAAATTATCAATAAACGCAAAAAAATTATCCGTGATGAAACCGGATTGAGTTTTGACCCGTTCCTTAGAACATATCCTATCGAAATTGACGATACCGAGATACAAAGGGTGACCCTTGAACAGTCATCCAAAAAAGAAAACGACATTTTCGACATTAAAAAAAGTGCCGCAATAGAATTAAACTCAATTAAAAAAAGGGCAATCGAGGAAGTGAAGGATGCAATAAAATTCGACTACGAATTCAGTTTAGGAAGTTTTGCATATGAATATGACCTCTGCAGACCGGAATTCAGCGACGAAATAAAGTTAGAGGGCGCTTTGCACCTGGAACTGGCACTTAAAAAGGATAAAGATTATGTTCAAACTGTTGATTATCAATTAACCAAAGATGAAAACATAGCACTTCTGACCGGAGCAAACAGCGGCGGTAAAACAACACTCCTCGAAACATTGACACAGATATCAATAATGGCTCAAATGGGACTTCCGGTAAGTGCCGATAAAGCAGAAATCAAGTTGTTTGATGAAATTTACCATTTCTCCAAGAAAAGATCCCTCGATGCAGGAGCATTTGAATCATTCTTAAATGTGTTCATACCAATCGTCACCACAAATAGTGAAAAGTTAGTACTTTTAGACGAACTTGAAGGAATAACCGAACTTGATGCAGCAGTTAAAATTATTTCCACATTCATAGACATGATAAAAGAATCCAACTCCTATGGAGTGATTGTAACCCATATGGCACGTGAGCTGATGAACTACACAGACATCAGGGTGGACGGTATTGAAGCCAAAGGGCTGGATGAAGATTACAATCTGATTGTTGACAGAACACCAAAAATGAATTTCCTTGCAAAAAGTACGCCTGAATTGATTCTAAAAAGGATATACGAAAAATCCGATGATGATTTAAAAGCAGTATATGCAAGAATTTTAGAGAAATTCTAAAATGCATATGCTACTTTTTACTATTTTTCCATTTTGACATTACCATTTGGGATTCGGCTTTGTGAAATTGAATTTTAAAGGTCTTTGATATAATCCCCCGTTACAAAGAAAGTCAATTTGGCAAAACGCCTCCGTTAATGTCAATTGCAACACACCAAATCAAAATAATTCCCATACCAATTAATTTAATTAAGATTAAAATCAATTATTTAATAGGAAAAATAATTTTCAAAGCAGAAATTATTATGGGAAATGGGAATATGAGCGATAACACTGAGAAAAAGGAAACATTTAAGGATGAACTGAAAAGAATATTTTCACTGTCAGGAGATTCCGCATCAAACGAAGAGATTCGTACACGTCTTCTGGACGGCGGACAGGTTACAGGAACCAATATGTGTGTGCTGGTATGTGCGATGGTAATCGCATCAGTCGGCCTCAACGTGAGTTCAACAGCAGTAATCATAGGTGCAATGCTGATTTCACCTTTAATGGGAAGCATACTTGCTTCTGCATATGCAAGCATATCCTCAGATTATCCTCTGCTTCGAAAGCATATAACCGGTTTTGCAATTCAGATTGCCATCAGTGTTACTGCAGCCTCACTTTATTTTTTCTTCTCACCGGTTAAAGAGCCGACAGTGGAATTGCTGGCAAGAACCTCTCCAAATTTTTTTGATGTTCTCATAGCATTTTTCGGAGGACTTGCAGGAATCATCGGTCAAACCAGACAAGACAAGACAAACACAGTCATTCCAGGTGTTGCAATTGCAACTGCACTGATGCCGCCTTTATGTACCTGCGGATATTCAATTGCAAACGGAAGATGGGATATGCTCCTTGGAGCAGGCTATCTGTTCCTCATCAACACATATTTCATATTCATGTCTGCCGGAATTATCCTAAGTGTTTTGAAAATTCCGAAAATGAGAGAATTGACTGAAAAAGAATGGAAATTTCGTCGTTTCAGAATGATTGTAAATACAATCATCATCATAATTCCAAGTATAATGGCAGTTTACTTCATGATGCAATAGTAAGTAATTTCTAAACAAAAAAAGAGTTATTGAGGAAATAATTCCTCATAATTCAATATCTATTTTAAAACGAATTTCTTAAGGCCAATAATGCTCAATATTATGGCTATTATGTAACCGATTAATGAAATCAATGGCATGTCAAATACCATTGGACCAAAGGAAACAACTGAAGAACCGATTAAAAGTGCAGATACCAATGCAACAATTGAAACCTTATCGGTAATGTCGACTTCAAATTTGAATTGGAGCTCTTCGTTGTCAATCTTGTGAATGGTTCTTGTAAGGAGTTTCGGTAAGGCCTGAATCATGTGCCCATATAAGATAATGTTGCTCTTCTTGCTTTTCAGATAATTTCTAGGGTCGACTCTTTCTCTTGCAACTTGTTTGGCGATCGGTTTGATTGATTCGAAAACATCAACTTCAGGGTCCAGGTTCTCTGCAATGGCTTCAACCATTGACAATCCCCTTGCCATGGTAACGAATTCGTTTGGAAGGATGACACCATATTCCTGCATAAGATTCAGCAGTTCCTCAAGAACTCCGTCGAAACGGTTGAGTTCAACGCCAAAGTATCTTCCGAACAGATCATTCAGGTCCCTTTTCAATGTTCTTGTCTCAATATGGTAATCGAGAATGTCCATGTACATGAGCTGGTTTATCAGTCCGTCGACATCCTGGTCCACAAATAAAATCATCAATTCTGAAAGGTTCTTTTTAAATTCCTCGTCAAAGAATCCCATCATTCCCAAATCAAGGTAACATAATACATTGTCCTCCAAAATCATTATGTTTCCAGGATGCGGGTCCCCGTGGAAGAATCCGTCGATGAACAGCTGTTGAAGGTATGAATCAAGGACATTTTTTGCAAGAAGCTTTTTGTCAAACTCATCGCTGTCGCTTGCATATACATCGTTTAATTTGGTGCCCTCTATGAATTCCATTGTTAAAACTTTTGATGTGCAGTACTTGGAATATGTCTCAGGAATATGTATCTCAGGATTATCCTCGAAATTCAATTCTATGCGTTGCATGTTCATGAATTCGTTGTTGTAATCTATTTCCTTGTGAATTGAACGGTCAAATTCCTCCATTATTCCCGGCAGATTCAGTTTTCTGAGACTGGCATTCAATTTGTCGGCTCGGTTGGCAACATACTTCATTATCCTAATGTCCAAATCAATCTTATCTGTGATGCCTTCTTTTTGTATTTTAACCGCAACTCGCTCACCAGTTACCAATTTGGCTTCATGAACCTGGCCTATGGATGCTGTTGCCAGATGATCATGTGAGAAATCTTCGAACAATTCATCGATATTGCCATGAAGCTCCCTTTCAACTATGGTTTTAACCTGATCATATGATATGGCAGGATTGTCATCCTGCAAGTTAGCCAATTCATTTGCAATCTTTTCTCCGACGATATCCGGTCTGGTACTCAATAGCTGACCCAGTTTAATGAATGTGGTCCCCAATTCCTGAAGCATCATCCTCAATTTTACAGGAACTTCATCATCCAATAAAATACTGTGCGCTTCACCATCATCATCCCTGTTGCGTATTTTGCTTTTTGCTGTTTGACCTAAAAGTTCATCGAAACCGTATTTCTTTAAGGCAGCTCTAATTTCACCCAAACGCTGTTTTGTTTTTTTATCCATACTTATCACTTTAGAACCTAATTCAAAAATATCTTATATGAAATGCCATCAATACAATTAGACATATTTCAGCAATAATTGAGGACTGCATATTTGCAATGAACAAAATCCAAATAAACATCATTCATTCCAATGAGAAATTGCAAAAAGTAACCCCAAACTTATTAATTTAATTCCATCAACATAAATACCTTTATAATTTATCTATTAATTATAAGCTACTTTAATCATTATATCTTCAAATACACCAAGTACAAACAATTAACAGAATTATTATTCCAAGCAACATTCCCTGGAAAAATAAAGATCATCCTCCTATTTTGCTCTGATAATAAACATTGTTGTGTCGTCAAATTGTTCTTCATAATTGCAGAATTCTTTAATGTCCTCTTCTATGGCATCTATTATATCATTAACATTATCGTTTTTGTGTTTATTTATAATATTTTTTAGTCTTTCTTGACCATAAAATTCTTTATAACCTTCATTGGCTTCTGTCACACCATCAGTATATAAAAATATTGTATCTCCTTTTTTAAATGGAATAACATGTGTTTTATAATCCATATCTTTCATGGCTGCCAATACTAATTCTGATTTAATATTCACATATTCAAAATCATTATTGTTTAATTTAATCAATGGAGAATTATGGCCTGCATTAACAAATGACAATTCGTTGCTTTTCATATTAATTTTTCCAAGCCAGCAGGTAACAAAATGATCATCCACATTCTCTTCATAAAGATCATTATTTGTTTTATAAAATGCTTTTGATAAATCATTATACTGCTTTGTATAATCCTGAATTAATGTCATTGCTTTAACCATTATTAATGCGGCAGATATTCCTTTTCCGCTGACATCTCCAATTACAAATCCGATATTGTCTTCATCTATTTGGAAATAATCGTAAAAGTCTCCCCCTACCTGACGGGCAGCTTTCATTATTCCCCAAAGTTCAAACTTGTCTCTGTTTTCACTAAATTCATCATGAAATTCTTCAAAATCTTTTGGCACCATTGAATTTTGAATATCGCTGGCCAATTTCAGTTCAGTTTCATATCTTTCTTTTTCAGAGGTTACTTTTCTCAAGTTTTGTACATGTTTTACTACATCATATTCCATATCTCGCAATGAATCAATCAGTACTCTTATTTCGTTGTTTACCTTGATTTTTTCCAATCTTTCCCCATGTTTTGAATGGTCTTCAATTGTTGTAATACCTTCAGTTATGACTTCAGATAACTTATTCAATGGTTCTGTTACATTTTTTTCTAAGTAATATAAGTAAAACACTAACGGAATTGATATTATGATAAATAAAAACAGGGTAGTTCTGGCAATATTTAAATAGCTTTCACTGTAGCCCAAACCCAAAATGTAATCCATAATTACTGAAATACTTGAGATAATCAATATTATCAATACTATGGAAATATTTACTTTTGAAAATACGTTCGGTACAGTATTGTGTTTGATTTTGAAAATATCACCATCATATGGCTTTAATAAATAGATTATAAGAAATACCGTGATAACTAACATTAATATGCCATAATTGAAATCTAGGAAAAATGTTTGAAGTAACCCTATAGTGAAGAACAATATTAAAAAAATAGGATATATTTTTTTAGGTAAAAACTGTTTAAATTGTATTCTTGGAATATACATTGGTATTTCGAAGTAATTAATAATATATGTGGATATTATAACAATAAAGAAACTGAATATTGTTGAAATAAAATCAAATTTAAACTCATAGTTTATTACTTCTTCACTGAAAAAATCAAAGAAAATGAATATCATTATGGAATATAGTGAGAATATGATGAATAATTTAATTAAATTATATAATCCCGGAAAATTCGGACTTTCCAATCCATTTTTATTCATAAATGAGTACCACAATTTCCATATCGTAAAATTACTGATAAAAAAGATGAATACAATTAATAAATTTAATAAAATGGATTCGGGATGGGATATCATCAAATAAATAAATTCCATCAGTGCAAATCCTAAAATTGCAAAAGGCCCTAAAATTAAACTTAAAACTGGGAGCAGTATTATATGAACATCTCCCAATTGAGGGAAAATTCTGGAGAGTCCAAAAAGAATTGCAGTTAAAACAATTGAGAATAATACAATAAATTTCCTTGATTTAAAAAGTTCCATTTTATTTTCCACTATTCTCACATCCATTATATCTGATTATTAACATTGCCATATCATCAAATTGATTTTCATTATTGCAGTATTCATATACTTCATTCTTAATTTTTTCGAGTATTTCATTTGGATTTTCATTTTCATATTTATTTATAGTTTCTTTTAAACGGTCACTACCAAAGAATCCCTCGTAGTTATTATTTGCTTTTATAATTCCATCAGTATATAAAAATATTGAATCTCCAGGGTTTAAACTTAATTCCTGATCGTCATATGTCATTCCGTCCTTTAATCCCAAAACATGATTGGTATTAGTATCTAAATATTCAAAATTTTTATTTTTTTCTTTAAACAATGGCTTTTCATGGCCTGAATTTACAAAACTTAGTTTTCCAGTCTTTATATTTAATTTTCCAAACCAAGATGTGACAAATAAATTTTCTTCATTTCTTTGACAGGACAAATCATTGACAATTTCATAAAATTCCTTAAGATTATCATGGGATTTACTGTGATTTCTAATCAGATACATGATCTTAACCATAAATAATGTTGCAGGTATTCCTTTTCCACTGACATCGCCAATTACAAATCCTATATGTTCATCGTCTATGTCAAAATAGTCATAAAAGTCTCCACCAACTTCTTTTGCAGGATTCATAAACGCAGAAATTTCAAAGGACTTATCTTTAGAAAATTCATTAAAATCAGTTTTTAACATATGTGTTTGGATATTATTTGCAACATTGAACTCAGTTTCAATTCTTTCTTTTTCAATAGTTGTTTTTTTAATTTCAGATAAATGATTTTCAATAGATTTCATCATTTCAACAAAAGATTTAACTAATTTGGAGATTTCATCATCCCTTTTGCTGTATCTTTCCAATCTTTTGCTTAGTTCAGTATTTTCTTCCACTTCTTTATTTTTTTTATATACATCTAAAGCACTTATTAAATCATAGATTGGATTTGTCAGAATTTTTTCGACATTGATAATGTGGAATATTAAAAAGATTAAAACTAATGCGCTTCCATAAGCGATAGCAATCATATATGCAAAATTGATATCATTAACCCAATTTCCAGTAAGATGTTGAACTAATAATGTAAGTGTATCGAAGTTTGCATATGTCACTATAGCTAATACTACTAAAAATATCAAGATTATCTGTTCGATAATTGAATAATTCGTCCATTTGCTTTCAATATTTGTATCAAGTTTATTTAAAACAAATAATGCTGCAGTGGTTAGGAATATTAAAAGGAAGATCATGTTCACAAGAGTGTTGTTAAAAGATGTGGCTAAAATTATAATCGTATAAAAGACCAGAAATATAAACATTACTGCGAAATAGTCGTATTTAATATCAATTCTATTAATTACATTTTTTGGAGTTTGTAATGGGATTTTAAATATATTAAAGAGACTGATGAGCAATAAACCGAAGATTATTCCAAAGTTGAACATGTCTAAAAAGTATGAAAATACATTAATTGCTGTTGTTAATGGATACAGATATCCCAATGGAGGGTATGCTTTAAGTGCGATATTAACAAAAGACCAGTAACAAACAGAAATGATGAATATTATTGTAATGAATTTTAAAATATTTTCTGTTGAATCAAATTTAGGAGTGCTCACTGATTTTCTATTGAATTTAGTATACCACAGTTTATATGCAATAATGGAAATGAAAAATGTAACTAAAAAGTCAGTAAGCGAGGAGGGTAAATCACCGCCAATGCTAAGCTCAAAAAAGAACATTGCAAGTGAATGACCTAATGCTCCAACCGGACCAAACATCATAGCAAAAACAGGACCCAGTCCGATATCAGGAACTACAAACCATCCTGCAATAGTCAAATATCCATATACATAACAACATATTGCTCTAATAGTGAATGTAAATAAGAAAATAAATATTATCAAAAAGTTTTTTAAGCATATTCACAGACCCTACTTATTTAAACATTTATGCATGTAATATATCTAACTTAAAATGTGTTTTCATTTATAACGTATATTGTTATATATTAATAAACTTAATGCCACTTTTAAAAACAAATCTTTCAAAAACTTTGTGTGCGACAAGAAGAATCCATTTCTTCATCGTTTGTTCAGTGAGAATGTATTTCTCAATTCTGCTGTGTTGAGATTTTCCCCCTTGAAACTATAAAATCAGTAATGGAGTTATAGATTGAATGTCTAATCAAGTTTAACATATTCTAAACTTGAGGACTAGGGAAAGATTTAGGGCGATTAATCATTAGACAAATAGTTGTAAGAATCGTGATTTGAAATAGATGGAATACAAATGCTATAATATACTATTGAGTTGCAGATAGGAATGTACAATGAATTTTGCCCGTATACTATACAAAATATTTACTACTTTTAACTTAAGCAATTAGAAATAAAATTTATTCATAAAGAATTTTTTCCAAATATTCTTTAATTTCAGGGACGTCCTCATGAATAATTTCCCAAATTACATCATCAACTATATTTTCATAATTATGTGCTGTGACATTTCTCAAACCAATCAACTGACCCCATTCAATTCCATCATATTCTTCACGGAATTCCTCTGAAAATCTATTTGCAAATTCTCCCATTTGAATAATGACTAATGCACAAGCATCTTTATACAAACTATCTGACATGTAAATTTCTTTATCATCATCAAAACGATTTAGATAATCATCAAAACGATTACAATAGTCAATTATGGTTTCGGCACATCTTTTATCTTTTTCGTTCATATAAAAGAACCTCATCCTTACTTACTGCTTCAAGAAATTTTTTATTTGAACTTCCTTTACTAATTACATCGACATGGCAATCAAATTCATCTTCCAAATCCTGAACTAAAGAAACATATTGCAAGCCTCTTAAATCACCTTTATCCATAACAAAATCTAAGTCACTATCTTCAGTTGCTTCACCACGAGCATAAGATCCAAAAAGACTAAAAGTATTTATTCCATATTTAATAACAATTGGAATAACACGTTTTTTAATATCTTCAATAGTAAACACCATGAAAAATCACCACAATGTAATGAATTCTTATTTAAATATATCCTGCTCATTAATAATAAACATTTTCAAACTGTGAGTTTATGAAAAAACACACTTATTGTATAACTGTTTTCACACAACCAGTATACTGAAAAAACTATACAAAATATAAACACCTGCAAAAAAGGCCAAATCAATTCCTTAAAAAAATAATTATTTTTTAAAAATACCAACACGTTGCACCCAATAATATTATCAAATAAATTATATTAAGTTAATTGAATATGAACTTAATATTAGGGCTCTGTCTAAAATTGTCATGATAACATATGCCCTATTTCATCGTCAGTGAACTGTTACGATTTCATATTAAATTTTACAATTAATTAAATGGCAATATTAAAAATGGATTATTGTTTGCTTTTTAAATTGATTAAATCGTGTTTTGCGGTTGATTAAATTTAATGTTTTTTATGGGAGCTTTATTTTAATGAAATGACATTCATTTTATATTTAAGAAGTTAATTGAATGTAAATTTTTCTATAGGTTGATAAATACCAAGTTATAATAAATTCAAGTGTTTAGAAGTAGTTATTTTAAAAATAGAAGTATATAAATAATGTAAAGGGTATATTATTATATATGCTCTCAATAAACCCCTTTACAAGTTATAATATTGTTGACATTTTAAATAAACCTTTGTATTTTATTGAATCTGATCAATTGAATGTGTGTAATTTAATTAGTCCTGATGATTTGGAATTTTTCCAAGAGTATTACAGGGATTATTATACAGAAATTGTTTATTATGAATATGAAAGACCAATTTGTCCAAAATGTGACATTTCAATGAACAGCAATGGTTCTAGGCCTGCCAAACCTAATAAATGGGAAGGTATACGTAAAAAACAATATATCTGCCCAGAATGTGGAAAAACACATTTCACAAGTTTGGAAAATTTCATCAAAAGATACTCCAATTATACACGTGCAATTTGCGAAAAATCATTAGAATACGAATCCATCACCCATATGTCCTATCAAAAAAAGGCAGAAATAATCAAACTCAAAAATGGAATAAGATTAAACCGCCAAACAGTATATTATCACGAATCAACTTACGATGAATCATTCATCACACAAAAAGAAGAAAACCTTCAAAAACTCCTAAAAGAAACAAAAATCGAACCCAGCGGTATTTACCACTATGATGAAGAATTTCTACATGAAAACAGAGTAGCTGCTGTTAGATTAGCAATTATTGACGCCGTAACAAACCTAATAATCAATGATCAGGTAATTTATCAAGACGATTTCAACAAAGAATTTGTAGAAATCTTCCTAAAATACTCCTTAGAAGGATTACCTAAAAAAGTACTGATAACAGACGGCCATACAATGTATCCACCAATAATAGAACGAATTTGCATAAAACACCAACTCTGCATATTCCACATCATCAAACACCACAACGACAAATCCTACAAAAAAATGAACAAAATAAAAAGAAGAATAAAAACACTAGAAACAAAAATAAAAGAAAACGAAGAAAGAATAACCAAACTAAAAGAATACAGCAAAGGACTACCAAAAGCAGTATCAAAAAAAGAAACAACAAGAAAAAGAAGAATCAAAAAACGAAAAAAATTAACCCAAGACAACAAAAGATACAGAAACGAACGAAAACAAAAAAGAAAAGAACTAAAAGAACAAGAAAAAATCAACGAAAGAATAGCCAACATATACGATACAGACAACGAAAAAGCAGCAAAAAGAAGATTCAAAACAATATATCACCAATTAGATCAATTCGACGACAATACACAAAAATACCTAAAAAACCTAAACAAAAAATTCGAAAAAACACTAGAATACTACAAAAACCCACAAATACCCCGAACAAACAACAAAATCGAAGGATACTTCAAAATAACACT
>NZ_CAMVPN010000023.1 GCF_947169325.1 uncultured Methanobrevibacter sp.
ATTACTACACAAATGAAAGAATAACCAATAAAATTGAAGTCATACCGCAGATTGTTGAAAATAGTGACTTGACAAAATACTTCAGAAGCGACAAGGATTTCATTGTCCGAATAATAGACAATAACGGATATCCCGTAGGAGCAGGAAAAACCGTATCATTTACAGTCAATGGCGCCACATATACCCGAACAACAGACCGTAACGGTTATGCTAAAATGCAAATAAACCTCTACCCAGGCCAATACACCATCACAACCCATTATAACGCCACCACAGTCACCAATAACATTCTTGTTTTATCAACTGTATTGACCAGCAATCTGGACATGAAAGCAAAAGATGGCAGTCAGTTTGAAGCATTAATACTTGATGGTGATGGTAATCCTTATCCTAATCAGCAGGTATCATTCACAATCAATAATGTGGTATACAATCGCACCACCAATAAATATGGCATAGCTGCATTAACCATTAACTTAAACAGTGGGTCTTATCTGATTAAAACAACATACAATACATATTACAGAAACAATTACATACACACAACATTAACCAGTAGTAAAATTAAGGTAAATACTGTCTTAACCATATTGGATTTGCAAAGAAATGTTAACCAAACAGGAACCATAAATGTCAAATTGACAGACAATAGTGCAAATGTATTGGTTAAAAAATCGATTCTATTTACAATTAATGGCATGAGATATACTCGTCTGACAAATACTCAGGGTAAAGTTAAACTGAACTATCGTCTGCCTGAAGGCCAACACAACTTCACAGTATCATTTTCAGGAGATCAAGACTACAAAACAAAAACTGTAAGTGATTACATCAACTCAGGCAAATTGAATTCAATTCTATATCTTGGAGGTTGCTGGACACTGAGTGGGGAAGAGTTGATTGAATTTTACTTGAAGGACACGCAAGGAAATGTGATATCAAATGAGGAGGTCACATTTAGCATCAACAATAATACTTACACTAATACTACAGATAATTTGGGTTGTGCAAAGCTTATAGTAAATTTAAGTCCTGGTGAATATAACGTTAATGTGAATTACAGTGGAAGTGAATATTATTATGGATCAATTAACTCTACAAATTTCAGTGTAAGTAATAGCAGTCTTTTTAGTTATAGTTTAATTATTCCAAATTATGTGGAAGTAACTAATGATTGGACTGTGTATCCTAGATTTGATTCAAGATATATTTCAACAACAGGTTTAAATGGGAAAATTAGGATTCCTGTTGCTAGAGAATTAAATATTTTAACACCTGATGATGAATATAATTATTATATGGGATTTGTAGCACCAGGAATTTACTCTATTGTTTATGATGATAGTTTAAATATTAATTCTTCAGATTTTACTCTTCATATTGAATCTAATATGGATTATGTGAATATCACGTATTATGGTAATTTGATGGGTGGTGTTAATAATTTTAATGCTATTTATCTTAATAATCCGTTTTTAGATCCTCATTCTGAGGAATTATTAATTTATGTGAATGGTATTGCTAAAGTAAGCATTGCATTTAGTGAACCTATATTTTATGATGAAACTGGTGTTAGGTGTGCATTTATAGAAGATGAACCAATAATTAACCATTTGGATTATCTAACTTGCAGATATGACAGTTATAGTAATTATGATACATTACGCTTTTGTTTGACTAATGAATCAGTAATTTATTCTGACGATTTGTTAAGTATAAACAATACTCCTACTTATGAGAAAATAACTACTGAATTTAATTATGGTGATGTGCATGTTTTAAAGGATGAATTTGTAGGTTTTGGTAAGTTATATAATGTTTTTATGGGAATTGATGTTGCACAATCGTATACTTTGAGTGATATTCTTATTAATAAAGATATTGTTGGGCATTATGTTAATCAAAGTTTTGGTCTTTTTGATTGGGAGTGTTCAATGTATTCTAATTTTTTAGTAGGTTTATCAACTTTTTGGGCTTATGATGATTTTACTTGCAATTCGGCTGATTTATTAAATCTTAGTGTTAATCGTGAAGGTACCTCATTATGTTTAGTTGGTGTTGAATTTGGAGGTCGCAGTTATGTTCACTGCCCAAATCCATTAATGGGTTTAAATATTAGTGGTGAAAATAATGAAAGTGTTTTGTTGTGTAGGGCTATGTCATCTTTATTATTAAGTGAGTTTGAATCTCAAGCATTGAATTCTGCTGGAATAAATACAATTTCTTCGCTGAATTATTTATTTTCAGAGATAATGGCTGGTGCAAACTTCACAATAAACATAACAGAAAACATATTAACATTAAAATTAACAAACGATAATGTTACATTGCTGTTGTTTGACTTAGAAAATGGAACAATATATGATATTTTTATTAATAATAGTTTCATATACAAGGGTGCAGTAAGTCAAAATAGTGAATATTGCTGTCCCTATAATTTTTTAACAACGATGGTCTGTGCACTTACAGGAGCAATACAAAATAACAATAATTTTACTAATAATCTAAGTCCAGTTCATTTAAGTAGTAAGAATCTTTCTATGGATCAAAAATTAGCTTTAGAAGGATTAGCATCATTTGGTACATCTTCCGCTACAATTTTACTTATGAATTCATTACCTTATTTGGAACTGGCTACGATTTGTACTGGAGTTATGGCTCCTCTTGCACTGGGTGTAACATTATTAGTGGGATCATATCTTCTATATTTATATTTGGATGATTATAATCCTAAAGCTGCACTTGGAGATACTTTACAAGGTATTGTTTTTTCAATGATGTGATAATATGAAAAATAATGGATCTATTTCAAAATATTTTTTATCTGACGGCTCTAAGTTATCCGTGCGTAATAGAATCCTTTTTGGATTGATTCTGATTACTCCATTAGGTCTTCTTTCAGGATATTTATACCATATTTCAGGTGTTTTTTATGTTTTAGAAGTGTATTTGGCATTTTTGGTATTTGTATTGCCTTTATTAATTCATTTTATTTTTATTGAGTGGTTTTATTCTAGATATGGGGGCCATTCTAATCTTAGGTTTGGATATACTTATCAGCATACTTGTGTATTTACTTTATTATATATTCCCGGCATTGTTGCTATTATCTTGTTATGGACAAGTCAAGTTTATAGATTGTTAGGGATTTTAATTTCGCTTTCGTTTGTTGTTCCTTTTTTTTCAAAGTTTAGAATAAATGTATTTAATGATTCCAGTTGTTATATTGGTGAAGAAGTTGTTTTAGGGTATCCCCCTTTTTATAATACTTTCTCATTGATAGTTGGTTTGTTTGGTTTTTACAACGTTTATAATCTTTTGAATGTAAATTTTAATAATGCAATATTGCTTTTTGCCATTACTGTTATTTTTCAGGTGATTTTTGTTATTCCGAACTGGATAAATAAAATTGTTCCTTTTGAAATTAGAAGAAAGGAAGGTTTCATTTTAAATATTATTTTGATAAGTGTTTGCTATCTTCTAATTTCATTATGGTTTATGGGTTCAAGGATGTTTTATCAAGTAAATATCGATTTGACGCCCGAAGGAATAATCAGAAAAATAATAACATATGGTATTGGAATAATATTTGTAATCCTGATAATCAGACTGGGAAGAAACATGGAAAAAAAAGAAAAATAAAAATCATGGCTAATTTTTTGTGGCTTAAGTTGATATTATCTGAGAGATTATATCAATATTAATTTAACACGTGAAAAAACAGTTACCTTAGCACAATTATGTCATAAAGGGGATGCTTTAAATGTTATGATGAAATTTTAAGAATAGATTCTTCAGCACCATTTATTGAGCAGGATAAAATTAATAGAATATATTTTAAGAAATTGATAATCTAAAATTAGGAATAATTCGTTTTTAAGTTATTTTATCAAAATTGACATTGGTTAATTAGAAATAAAATTTATATTGGAAAAATATAGATATTAATATGGAACTGAAAAATTTCTTTACAAATTCTTCAAATGAAACATACGAACAGAACATGGATTTATTGGAAGATTATGATTTAATCCATTGGGTTCTCCCAATAAGCTATTTTTAAAATTTCTTAAGTATAAAGGCTTGGAAATCAACACAGATGAGATAACTGTTGATTTTATTGAAGAATTTAAAGGTTCCCTTGATTCTTATAACATTAAAGCCGCCAAAATCAAAAAAGAAAAAGAGATTATTTTTAAGCAAAGAAAAGTTTGGATAAATATTCTTTCAAACGATGAGTGGATTGGCAGTGATTTGCTCTTAGATTCTGATGGAATAATAATTGACAATACCAAAGAGAAAATACGCTACAAAAACATGTTGGATATTGAAATAACTACTGGTGGATGGTCTAAAAATAAATTTAAAATTTCAACTGATGATTCAGATATTATTTTTGAGATTAATGAGGATAAGGCCGTTCCATTAAAAGAAATTATTGAAGACAATATTGACAATCAAAACCGTGATGAAATTGATGCTCTTCTGGAATTGTATGAACTGTTTGATGAAGGTAAAATTTCTGAAGAAGAACTGGAAGTTAGAAAGGCATTGATTTACAGTGATGATAGGTTTTGTACAAATTGTGGTGCAAAACTTGAATCAGATGCTGAATTTTGTTCAAATTGTGGCTTTCAAGTTTTTGATTAGATTAGCTTTGTAGAAATCCTCATTTTTATTGAATTTGAGTTAATCGATAGATGTTGTAGATTGTATTTTTGAGTTTTGTTTCTTTATTTGATAATTGTAGGCTTCTGCTTCGGTTTGTTCCGTTGAATATTCTTTTTATTACACTAAATATTGATTCAACGTTGTTTCTTCTTGAATAGATTTCCTGGTTGAATTGTTTTTTACTTTTTAGCCGATAATGTCCTGTTTTTGCTCTGGTTTTTAGTGGTATTTGATCTTTTGCTTTTGCTTCTTCGTTTATGCATTTTCTGATGGGTTCTGTATCGTATGCTCTGTCTGCTAGGATGTATTTTGGTTTATATTTCTTTATATTTCTTATTGCTGCTAATGCAAAGCGTGTGTCGAATCTTGGGCCTTTTTGGGTTGCATAATGAAGTATTAATCTGCTGTCTACATCGATTGAAATATGGTTTTTTACGTAGCTTTTTCTTTCTTTTCGTCTGATTATTGCGTAATATTTGTCTGCGTAGTCATTTGTGAAGCCGCTTCCATCTAAAGCAATTATTTCACCAGTTATTTGATGATTTTGCAATATTAATTTGTTTAATTCTTGTAATATTGATGTTGGTAGTCTTTGAAAGAATTTTTGGAGTGTTGTGTAGTGTGGAACCTTTTTTAAGTGCAAATATTTCTGTATTTTATCAGAAAGTTCTAATAAATCAGTTATTTGTCTGTATGTACTTCTTGTGTAGATTTTCACGGCTAAAAGTGTGAATAATGCAGGTTGTGTGAAATCATGCTTTGAAAAATGGCTTGAATACTTGTTTAACACAATTTTTGAGTAGTTAAATGTATATTTGATGAATTTTAACAGTTTGTTTGGTTTTATCTCTTTGTTTATTTCTTTAATTTTTTTGAGTGTTGGCTTTTCAAAACCAAAATCCGAAAGATTTAATTGCTTTGAAAACAAACTACTAATTGGAGAATAGGTATTTTCGTTGTTCATATTAATATTTATTCTCCGTTTTACTATATATACCTATATATTGCTTATTTTTTGCAATCGATGTGAAATTTCAAGTGTAAAATGAAAATACTAATATTAAGATTATTTTATTGAAAATTAAAGTAAAAATAGAATAGAAAAAATGTTTTTGAAAAATTTTTTGTAAAAATCAGATAGGATTTCTACAAAGCCAAAAACAATTCAAACAAGAAATATATTCCAGAAGAAACAATGTAGAATCATTATTCAGCGTGATAAAAAGAATATTTAACGGAACAAATCGAAGCAGAAGCCTACAACTATCAAATAAAGAAACAAAACTCAAAAATACAATTTATAACATTTACAGATCAACTCAAATTCAATGAAACTGAGGATTTCTACAAAGCCATAAATTAATTTCAATAATCATTTTTCTTTTTTACCCATGTTTTTTCCCTGTCTTATTATCAGGATTAGGAGTATTATTCCGATTCCATAGGTTATTATTTTTCTGATTATTCCTTCAGGAGTTAAGTTTATGTGTATTGGAGGAAACATCGTATTTCCTATTATGCAATACAAAATCAAAAGGTAAACTGCTCCTGTAAGCACATTGTATAGAATGAATCCTTCCTTTTTTCTAATTTCGAAAGGAACGATTTTATTGGCCCAATTAGGAATGACAAAAATTATTTGAAATAGGACAGTAATGACAAACAGTAATATTGCACAATCATAATTAACATTTAAAAGAGCATATGTATTATAAAAGCCCAACAACCCAGCCAGTATTGAAAATGTATGGCATGTTGGCTGATAACCCAAAACAATCTCATCATCAAGATAACAGCTAGAGTCGTTGAAAACGTCAGTCCTAAAAAATGCTGAAATGAAAGGAATGGCAAAGGAAAATGAAAGCAATGACCCTAATAGTAACTTATTGAGCACACTTGTTATGAATAAAATCATTCCCATGAATGTAAGATAAGCATATGAAACAGAATGGATTCCACGTTGGTAAGTGTAACCAAATCTGATTTCTGAAAACCGACCATACTTTTCATTTAACTTATCCGCAAAAACAAATGAAATAATCAAAGGAGATATGCAAATAAGTAGGATTATCATAATTTTTAATGCAAATGGATCATTGGTGAAAGCATAGGCTGCAAATGAGAATACAATATATGGAACACAAATTAAACTATAAACTAAAACTCTTTGTTTCCGGGATAAATCAGAACCATCCGTGAAAAAACCTTTTGAAAGAAACTCAGTAATTTTCATTTTAACTCACACAAGTCATAAAAAAATCAAATGAAGTAGACACAAGCGCCTTTCCTCCATTTTCACCATTCTCATAATAATTCAATAATAACGAAACACCAAATAAAAGACATCCTGCACCAATAAATATGCCTAACACTGGGAAAAAAGGAATAATTCCTATATAAGGCAATGAAATCATTATAAATGCTGCAGAGAGTGTTGCGGCTGCAGATGCTCCTATTTGTAAAAGAATTTTTTTATCAGTGTCTGAAAGTCCATTGTTAGCATAACTTTTTGGATTTGTAGTATCACTATTATTTTTATATAGTGTACCACTAAGGGCATTAGTGATACTAGTTAAGAAGTCGTTTGGGCAGCAGTATTCGCTGTTTTGGCTTGTTGCTCCTTTGTATGTGAAGTTGTTGTTAATGAATAGGCTGTATACTGTTCCGTTTTCCATATCCAGTAACCATAATGTTGTGTTGTCGTTTGCTAGTTTTATCGTTAATGTATTGTTCGTTATGTTTACTGTGTAGTTTTGTCCATTTATAATTTCTGTAAATAGATAATCCATCGATGAAATGCTTTCTATGCCTGTTAGATATAACACTTGTGATTCTATTTCAGATAGTAACAGTGAAGTGAATGCTTTGCATAGTTTGATGTTTGTGTTGTTTTCTCCGGTTATGTTTATTCCCATTAGCGGGTCTGGTGCATGGACGTAGCTTTTTCCTCCGAATTCGACTCCTGCCATACATAATGCTGTGTTTTCACGGTTAGCTGTGAGATTTAAAAGATCAGTTAATCCCAGTGTGAATTCATCATATTTCCATATAGTTGACAATCCTATCAGGAAGTTGGAGTATAACGAGTTTATCGAAGGATCGAAATAGTATATGCCGTTTGGATTTAAGTAGTAATCCAGTATGCTGTCGGTTACGATTACATCGCTTAGAGTATAGGATTGCACGACTTCTATTCCGGCAAATGTATTAAGGAGATTGCCGAAACTCACAAATTCATTTTTGTCAATTGAAATATCGTTATATCTGAAATTGGTGGCTATTTTTTCATAAGAGGGATTATTTTCAATACTCAACAAATCTTCAGAATAAATGACTGTTTCATTTGTTTGGCTAAAGCGCAATGTGTTATAGTTGCTGTATGTATCATATCTACAGTCCAGTAAGTCTGTGTGGTATATTAGGGATTCGTTTTCAATGAATGCGCAGCGTATACCTGTTTCATCATGGAAAATGGGTTCGCTAAATGCAATACCTGATACTTTGCCGTTATCCATAATCAGTACTTCTTCATAACCCCGTCCAATTCCGAAAAACGGTTGTTGATAAACAATATTGAAGTTGTTCACTCCTTTTTTAAAATAGCCATAGTATGTGATATTGGTATAATTTGCATCAGATTTGATGTGTATGTTGAAATCTGTTGAGTTTACGTGTCGGCTTTCATTGTAGCTTATAAGATATTCCTCGCCATATGGGACTGCACCTACAAAATAAGTGTAGTTGTCTGTTGGTGTTATAATCATTATTTCACGTGCAATCGGCATTTTGACTTTGCCGTTTACTCCGGTTTGTGAGATATAATTTAAGTTGAATTCCCTTGGGTAGATTGTCCAGTCATTGGTCATGTTGATGTAGTTTGGGATGATTAGGCTGTAGCTGAAGATAGTGTTTTCGCTGACTGTGAATGTGGTGGTGTTGCTTGAGGGATGGTAGTAAGGGCTTCCGTTGTAGTTTATGCTGGCTGTGTAGTTTCCAGGGTTTAAATCTATTATGAGTTTTGCATATCCATTGTTGTCTGTTGTATTTGTGTAGTTGGTGTTGTTTATTGTGAATGTCACTTCTTCATTGGTGATTATATTCCCTTTACTGTCTTTTAGATGGAATTCTATTAGTTCTTTTTCGCTTAGTGTCCAGGAACCGCTGAGGTGGAGGGTTGTGTTTAGTTTAGCCACGTTCACGTAGTCGGTAGTGCTTTTTGTTTTGTAGTCCTGGTCTCCTGAAAATGACACTGTAAAATTATGTCGGCCTTCCGCCAGGCGATAGTTCAGTTTAGCTTCACCTTGGGTACCTGTCAAACGATTATATTTCACACCATTTATAGTGAAGAGAATAGATTTTTTAGTTAATATGTTTGCGTTGTTGTCTGTTAATTTGACTTGTATTGTTCCTGTTTGGTTAACTTCCCTTTGCAGGTTTAATATTGTTATGACTGTGTTTTTTTTGGTTTTGCTGGTGGTTAGTGTTGTGTGGATGTAATTGTTTCTGTAGTATGTGTTGTAGGTTGTTTTGATTAGGTATGATCCGCTGTTTAAGTTGATTGTTAGTGCTGCTATTCCGTATTGGTTGGTGGTGCGGTTATAGACTACGTTATTTATTGTGAATGTTACGTGTTGGTTGGGATATGGCCTTCCATTGCCGTCGAGTATCAATGCTTCGAATTGGCTTCCGTCCTTTGCTTTCATGTCCAGATTGCTAGTTAAAATAGTTGAAAGCACGATGAGATTGTTTGTTACTGTGGTGGCGTTATAATGGGTTGTTATGGTGTATTGGCCGGGATAGAGGTTTATTTGCATTTTAGCATAACCACTACTGTCTGTTGTTCGGTTATATGTGGCACCATTGACAGTAAACGACACTGTTTTTCCTGCTCCTACGGGATATCCGGCATTGTCTATTATTCGGACAATGAAATCCTTGTCGCTTCTAAAGTATTTTGTCAAATCACTATTTTCCACAATCTGCGGTATGACTTCAATTTTATTGGTTATTCTTTCATTTGTGTAGTAATTTATTATGGTTACTGTGTAGTTTCCGGGAGTTAAGCCTATTGCTTGTTTTGCAAGACCGTAATTGTTTGTAGTTCTATTATATGTAGTGTTTTTTATTTGAAAACCTACGCGAGTATTATTCAATAATGTCCCATCATAATCTAAAAAATAGGCTTTAAAACTTGAATCACTTGTATAAACCTTAGTAAAATCATCACTTATTATCGTTGATTTGATGATAATATGATTGGTAGTGTTTGCAGGGTTATATAGTTCATTACCTAAGAATTTGGTTTTAATGATGTATTCTCCAACATCGAGATTAGGTATATTTAAAAAAGAAGCTGAACCGTTGCTGTTGGTTGTGTGGTTGTAGGTGTTATTGTTAATTTCAAAAATTAATGGGGCATTTGCTATGGGATTTCCCAAATCATCTTTTAGCGACACATCATAGGTATAATTGCCGTTTTTATAAAAAGTACAATTGTCCGAAACAATAACCGAATCCGATTTATCTTCAAGAGATATCTCTTCCGGACAATCATCCACTTTCAATACGTCTTCATTTAAAATATTGGCACTATCCAAATCACTTGACGAAATAGAATTTGTCATGTTTTCATCAGCACAAACAAAAGCAATACTACTAAAAATAAAAAAAACTAATAAAAAAATTAAACCAAACTTAAAAAACCTAATCATAACCACCTCTACAAAACATTCCACTTAAACTTATCTTTAAAAAACATACTATTAAATACTTTCCCATAAACACATATTCCTAGAAACTTAAGAATTTTTTTCTATTTTTGAGGACGACTCAAAATTAATTATTTTTTAAAAAATTTTTAGTTTAAATTTTTATTATTTTCAGGTATTTTGTTTGTTTTCATGGTGTATGAGTTCGTTTTGTATTGTTTCGTTGTATATTCTTTTTAAATTGTGTGATATTGCTAGTAATTTTGCTTCTGTTTGTGTTCTTTTTAGTCCAGTGGTGTTGAATTCTGTTACTTTTAGATTTTGTTTTATATTTCCAAATGGCCATTCTGCTGTTTTTGATCGTTTTTTATAAATCTCTTGTGCCCAGGGTGTTTCCATTTTTCTGAGCATTTTTATTTTATTTGGATTTCCATAATCAGTTATTACTCTTGTATGCCTATTTCCACAGCATTCTTGGTGTTTAGGGCATGTTTTGCAGTTGTTTGTCCAGTATGCGATTCGTGTGTTATTTTTGTAGCTTTTTTGGTTTTCTAGTATTTGGCCCATTGGGCAGATGTATGTGTTTTTTTCATGATTGAAGGTGAATTTGTCTTTTCCGAAGGGTTTGTCTTTTTTGTTGATTTTTTTGAGTTTTCTGGAGAGTTTTCTGGTGGATATGTATCCATCCAGGTGGTTTTCTGCGAGATAGTCTATGTTTTCGTTTGTTGAGTAGCCGTTGTCAGCTGAAATTTGTGTATTTGGTGCTAAATCACAAAATGTTTCTTTTATTTGTTCTATTTGTGGTATTAGTTCGAATACGTCTGTTGGATTTTGTGTTAGTGATGATGATAGGATTATTCCTTTGTAGTCGTCTACTCCTATTTGTAAATTGTAATCGAATTCCCATTTGCTTTTTTTGTTTAGCATCCATCGTGATTCTGGGTCGTTAATGCTGATTACATCGTTTGTTGTCTTTTTTAGTTCTGAATCGATTTTTTCGACTTTATGCAAAACTTTTTTGGCAGATTTTTTATCTTTCTTTGCTTGGTCCAGAAGTTTTTTACTGCTTCTTCGTAGTTTGAATTCGTTTCTATCTCCTTTTGTGGTTTCAGTTACTTTTTTGTAGATTTCTTCAAAGGATTTTTTGTCAATTAATTCTTTTGGTACGGAATTTCCGGATTCATCTCCAAGAATTTCATCTTCTTCTTCATCGAGTTCAATACTCTTTTTTAAGATGTCTTTGAGTAAATCTATTTGTTCTTGGTTTGTTAAATTATTTATGGATGCTTTGGCTTTGATTTTTGTTCCATCGATTGCTATGTGTTTGAGTTTTACTAAATCTAGTTCTTTTGCCATTAATACTGTTGTTTTAAATGCGTCATCGATTAGTTCTGCGTGATCTACTTTGAATCTGTTGATTGTTCTGAAATCTGGTTTTCCATGCCTGCCAAGTACATGTAACTAACGTCTGTAGCTGCTTTTGCAGCTACTTCTCTTCCAGATAATCCTCCATCAAAAGCACCCATTAAAACAAGTCTTAATAACATTTTACGAGAATAAGCAGGCTTGCCTGCTTTGTAACAATAATTTGCATCGACTTTTGAAAAATCCATTTGATCAACAACATTTTGAATAAAATAACACGGATAATCCTTTGGAATCAAATCTTTCAAATCCAAAGGAACCAATAATTGCTGACCAATTTTATCCTCTCTCAAAACCATAAAAAACACAACCAAAAAGTTAATTAACTCTAATAATAGATTGTACTTCCTACTATATAAAATTAAAGGATAATAAAATAAGAAAAAAATTAAACACAAAAATTATGAGTCAGCCTCTGTTTTCACCATCAATATTTTAAGATGATATTCGTCATCGCTCATGCCGAAATCTCGGCTGGGAAATAAAAAGGGTTATCCGATGAAATCCATAAATAGTATTAGGTATGTGATAACATGATGATGGATTCGAAAACATACATAAGGGAATTCGAGGATGCTGACCTCAAGAAGGTCCTGCAGGAAAGGGACAGGATAATCGAGTTCATGCACAACTTTGAAAAAAGCAAATTGCCGAAAAAGTACTATGAACGAGACCCCAGTCCCGAAGAGGTTTATGCATATAATCTGGATTATTTAAAGGAAATATGCGACCTCATAAAGGTCAAGATGGCCGAAAAGGAAGAAGAGCCAGAGGTCGTTGACGCATCCCCTTATGCTGCCATTGAGAAAATCGTCTCAAAGTTCGACGATGCAAAGCAGAAGGAGTTCCTTGAGGAGCTTAAGCAAAAGGATGCCGAAACATATTATAAGTTCATGGAATGGAAGGTGAAAGGTTAGGTGGTGATGAGATGCCGATATGTCCATGCTGCGGTGAAATAATGGTGGGCGGTGACCCTTACTGTCCGAATTGCGGAACCGTATTCGTCTTTCATGGTGAAAGTGACGATTACAGCAAAAGGAAATCCCCTTTTGTTAGTTTCAATCCTGCTTTGAATTCCTTAAATGTTGTGAGTGAAACTTCACGGTCATATTTTGTTTTTAGGAGTTCTATGATTTCTTTGTTGCTCATTGCCTTCCTGCAGCAGTTTATTATTTCCTATTCGTGTTGTTCTAAAAAATAATGGGTATCTGAATTTACTCGACTCATAGTGATGGTTCTCCTATAAATCCCTTAATTCTCTTTCAAGTTCCTGTTTTCTCTCTTCAATTAACTTGTATTCCCTTTGTTTCATAATCCTTTCATAATCGGGATTGTTGAGTATTAGTGTTATGGTTTCCTGTGCATCTCCGATAGCTATTAGCATAGCTCCAAGTTCATATGCATCCTTGTGTGTAAAACTAGATTCTTCTACTATTTTTTTGAGTGTAATTTCAACTCTTGCGCTGATGTTGGTTTTTTCCGGTAACATAATACATATATTTATTATGTATTATATATAAAATTTTATTATAAAAAAAATATAAAAGTAATAATAAATATTACTTTCACAAATGAAAAATAGTTTATTTTGAAGAGTTATATACGTGAGATATATTTTTTGAAGTTATTCTCCGTCATCCATTTCGTCAAGTTCCTTTTGAAGATCGTGGATTTGCATTTCCTTGTAGAATCTTTCGAACTTGCCCACTTCAATGAGATAAGCTGAAACTTCAAGAGCATCCCTATAGGTATAATTGGACTCTTTTATAATTTGCTTTTTGTCTTCATCCATGTAGGATGATGTATTATTTATATTGGCCATAGCTATTACAACCTGTATATAATAATTAATATAATATTTTATTATTACTTTTATATAAAATTATCATCATTTATGTTTCTAATTTGTAATTACATAGCCATCTTTTCATAGACTTAATCCTTATTTAATAATGAATGTAATTATTGGGAAAATATGATTATTAGAACAATCGGCAATACTTTTCTAAATGCGGTTATGAGCTGAGTTTTGACAAACCTGTGATGAAAATTTTAAACAGAAATGTTATGGATTTTCCATTTAATTTTTATAAGATAACACCAATTATAAATATTTAAATAAATTAAATTTAAATCATGAACTTAAAAAGAATTTTGGAATATCTGATTGTGTGGTTAATTCTTATTTTCTTTACAATCTTATTTTTCTATTCCACTAAGCCTACTTTAATATATAATGAGACAATGTTTACCAATTTTACAGGATTACTTTTTAAAGATCATAGTGCCCTTATTACATTAATAGGTATAATTACTGCTTTTTTGGGCACAATTTATACTATTGATATGAATTTTAAAGCTTCGAAATTATCTTCACTTCCTGAAGATTCTGTTAATTTATTAATAGAATTAGAATATCAATTTAATGAGTATAAAATAGCAGAACAGAAGGGTGAAGAAGATATTATTTATTTTTTCGTTGAAATATTAAAATGCTGGAAAGACAATCAAAAAGCATTCAAATTATTAACTCCTAAATTTTATAAACAGTTTCTAAATTTCTACTCCAAACCATCAAATACTAATAAAAAATCTTATCCCCAAAAAAATAGTGATTATATCATCAAAGCTATGAAAACTCAAATAATAGATATTGCATTGGTGGGGCGTAACCTTAAATTCTTTTTTATAAACCCTAAAATAATTGAAGATGATTACGATTATCAATTCATCGAAGATTCAAAAATATGTTTTAAAACTTGTGAAATTAACAAAAAGAACCTAAACAGATATATTGAAAATATTAAAGGAGAAAACACTAAAAAATTAACACAAACTAAATTTAATGAATTATGCAACGAATTAAGCAATCTATTAACAAATCTAAAAAATGAAATTGACCAATATGATACTTTTTAATATAACATAGTGATTGATATGGATAAAAAGGATGTGGCAATAAAACACAAAAGAGACGATTTATTAAATCGCAAAGAATTAGCTAGAAAAATTAGTGACTACATTTTATCTTACAAAGATATTGAACCTTTAACAATCGGAATAATTGGAAAATGGGGTTCTGGAAAATCTTCATTAATTAATTTAATATTATGCTATCTTGAATTTGAAATCAAAAATAAAACTTTAGATCATGATTATATTATCATACACTTCAATCCATGGTTTTTTTCAAATCAAGAAAATTTATACTTACAATTTTTTAAATTAATACTTGAAAAAATTACTACTCATGAATATGAAAAATATTCTCTTTTTGAAAGAGCAACAACACACAGAAGATCAATATTTAAAAAATTAAAGATAGCAACATTAGATGAATATGTAAATTTTTTACAATCAAATCAAACAGTTCCAGATAACATTATGACTTATGGGTTGAATTCGAATCAAATGGAGTCATATTATTCATTATTAGCCCATAAAAAATTCTGTGATGAATACTTTGAGGATTCAGAATATAAAATTATTGTAATCATTGATGACATGGACAGGTTAAATGATAAAGAAATAAAAAAAGTGATTACACTAGTTAAATCTTTAGCTGATTTTAAGAATTTCATTTATATTCTTTCATTTGACAAAGATATTGTTGCAAAATCTCTAGATCAGTTACAATCAGATAAAGGGGATAAATTTTTAGATAAAATAGTTCAGATTCCAATAAATGTTCCAGAAGTTAATCAATCTAGAATGGACATGATAATTTTCAATGAACTTTCAGAAATTTATAATTCTCGTTTAAATAATTTCATCAATAAAGATAAACATTTAATGGAAATTTTACCTTATTTAACAGTTTTTATTAAAGATTTAAGAGATTTGAAAAGATATAAAAATATGTTGAACTTTTATATAAATAATTTTGATGATGAACTAAATATTGATGATTTTTTTGTTCTTCTTGCATTGCAAGTTTTCGAATCAAAGATTTTTTCAGTTCTTCCGAAATATAAAGATATTCTAACAACACATAGACGAAAATTCATGATTGATAGTATAAAAAAGGAAACAACAGCAAACTTCAATAAGTATGTGAAAAATAATCTCATTAATGTTGATTTAGAGAGTATGAATAAAGTTTTAAATTATCTATTCCCAGAATTAAAAAGTTCTAATTTTAGTATTGATGAATTAACTCAAAATAATAGAATTGGTAGTTCTCATCATTTTTACAAATATTTTTCATTTTCACTTGAAAGTAATGATGTTAGTGTAACCTTATTAGATAAATTAATTAACTGCAATGATGAAAATGAGATTTCTAAAATGTTAACTAAAAGCAAAAACTATGATTATAACCATTTTTTACTGCGTCAATTATGTTTATCAAAGCATTGTATTCCATTTGGAAATATTGAAGCATTTATAAAAAGTTTAATTAAAAATGGTGAAATAATTTATCTTTATAGAGATGACTTTAAATATATTTATTACATTTTAGAGGATTTATTTACTAGAATTAACAATCATAATAAAACATTTGAAATATTGAGGAACTCTGATTTTGAAAATAGTTTTTTCACAATTTTAGAACTTGTATATTCAGTATTTTATAAATATAATAATGAATTTTCTAAATTAGAAAAAGATATGGAAATTAAATCTGAACAAAAAAATGATATAATAATTAGTTCAAAGCAAATGAATAAATTAAAAAATGATTTAGAAATTAGTACAAAGCAACTGGTCATATTAGAAAAAGATATAATAATTACTTTCAAACAGATGAGCGAATTAGAAAAAATAATGATTAATACTATTAATCAATTTTGTGAAAATGGAAATCTATTAAATCATCCTCGATTAAAGACCATTTTGTCTTATTGGAAAAACTTTGAATCAGAAGATGTGGTAAAAAAATACCTTGACGAAAATGTTAAAGAAGATATTGAAGTATTAACTTTTATTAGTAAATTCCATAAGAATAAATTATACTCTAGTTCATGGGGTGAGCTAATTAAAGTTGAATCTGAATTTGATTTTAAGGAATTAGAAGAATGGAAGGATTTAGAATCATTAATTAATCAAATTAAAGATATTTATAAAAATAAAGACTATTCTGATGATATTAAAGACTTTTGTAAGTTAATTATTAGAAAATATGATGAATATTGGGAATTTAATAAACATTTTTTATAGTTTAAAAGATTAATTCTATTTAACAATATTGAAAATGATATTGATTGTATTATAAAGACATTATCGGTTGAATAATATAATTATTCTATGTTTTACAAGCTAATTTCAAAAATTAAACCCTAAATAAATCTAAAAAAAGAAAGAAGGATAGTTATCTTAACTACTATACAAGTCTGTAAATATCCATGATGGATCATAAGCTATTAGATAGCCATCATCACACCAAATTGCTCTGACATTACCTGAAGTTGTATCTGCCACTGCAGCAGGATCTCTGTTAATCCAGTTACCTCCAGTATGATTTTTATGTCTCAATCTTAACCTAATGTGACCAGTCCCACTAACACGACATTTGACATGGACAAACTGAACGTCATAACCTAAAGATTTAGCTATTCTGTAATACACCTGCCCCCAGTCTACACAATTGGAACCTTTTCCCTGACTGGCATCATTGATTGTTTTCTTGTCTGTCTTTTGTGAATCAAAGTATTTGCTGTATAATTTCTTCTTTGCTATAATAGCTAAAGCCTCATCAATGGTGTTTCCTTTGTAGTTGAATGTCTTGATAAACAGCTTCATTGTTGAGTCATTGTAATCAGGAAGTTTTGACATTCTGTAAACGATTGCAGGAAGCCTTCCGTTTGCTCTGATGTAGCTTTCAGTTCTTATGGCCATGTCTACATGTTCGGCTTTGTCTATTTGAGTTCCATTTTTTAGTGTTACATAGTTTGGAAGGAAATCTAAAGAGATATTGTCTTTGATTAATGCCATTGTATACATTGCAACTAGTTTATCGCTTCCAAGTTTTTTGGCTTTATTTTCTATATATTTACAGTTTCCTTTTAATGTTAATATTTGGTAATAGTCACGTTTCTTATACTTCTTTTTGTTTTGGATAATCCAGTACGCTATGGAATTCATAGCTTGGCAAAAACTTGTCCAACTAATATTATCATTTTTATTATCTAACATATTATATTATTTATATAACATGGCTATTATATTTTTTGCAATTTTGTTAAGTGGGCAAGTTTCTAGAAAAAAGAGTAATAATTTTAGAGAGATTCAAGTATTTAAATAATTTTTCAACAAAATAAATAATATGCTTAAATAATAACCAAACACATTAAATTAATCACATTCTTCATCATTGATGTTTTTCTCTACTTTCTGTAGCACTCTTCACTTTGAATAGGACAAATAATTTATAAAATAATTTAAATTATTAATGATAAATATTACCACAATGTGGATTGACAAATATTTTGAATTAATGTTTTCTTCAAAAAAAAGAAATATAAAATTAGCACATGAATTAAAAAATAATCATTTTCCAAATTCATTATATAAATATAAATATTTTGATGATAATAATCACACTTTAGATTTATTAAAAACTGATTTAATCTTTTTATCCAAAGCAAGTACTTTGAATGATCCTTATGAAGGAGAAATATTCTATGACAAAGATATATTATATGATTACTACTTTTACAAAGAAATCCTACCAAATTTTTTCAAAAAAGCTAAATTAAATAAAAATCAGATTGAACAGATTATATTTAGTAAAAATCCAAAAAAAGAACAACATAAATTTATTTACGAAAATGATTCATTGGTAAATAAAGAAATTCCCATTGAAGAACATTATAATAAATCTATGGAAATTAACAAAAAATATTTTGATTATCCAATTAAAAAAATAATTAAACAACGTAAAGAAGAAGTTTATTTAACTTGTTTTTCAAAAACAAATACAATAAATCCAATGTGGGCGCATTATGCTTATAATCATACGGGGATTTGTATTGAATACAATATAAAAGATTCAAATGAAGAATATGTTTCAAACTGGTGTTACCCAGTTAAATATGAAGATAATTATGATTATACAAAAGAATTAATGAATATTAAAGATAATGGGAAAAAATTATTACATGAAACATTACTTAAAAAATCTACTGAATGGAAATATGAAAAAGAATGGAGGATTTTAATAGATTATGATATTCAATTAAGTGGATTAATTAAAAAAGAATCTGATTATTTTTTAAAATTACCAAAACCACAAGCAATATATTTAGGAATAAATATTTCAAACAAAAATAAAGAAAAAATATTAAAAATCTGTGAAGATAGAGAAATTTCAGCATATCAAATGGAAATTAATAGAAAAAATCATCAATTAAAAACTAGTAATATTAAAAAATTTCCAATGGGCAAATGGAATGAAACAGAATATATAATTGATTGTATCAAATATAAATCATTGAAAAATTTATTAAAAAAATACTTTTTTAAACATAAAACTAAAGAAGAACAATATAAAGATTTTTCAAGAATAATTAATTCCTTTTGTAAACTATCCCCTGATGAAATAACTTATTTTTTAGATACAATTTTATTTAACAATGAAATATTTCCAGTTTTATATCCATATTACTATAATGTATTATTATTTTTGAATCATTTAAATGAAATTGACAAATTTAATAAGTATAAAACTAGAGATGGATTAAATATTTCTGAAAATATAAAAAAATGGATAAGCAACATGATATCAAATTTTTATTTCAAAAAAATTATAAGATATATGATGTTTTATGAAAAATTATTTATGAGATTCTATAATCGTTATGTGATTTTAAATAAAAAAGAAAAAGAGAAATATGAATCCCAATTGAAAAAATATGCTATTAAAAATGATTATGTGACATTAATTGAAAAACATGATAAAACTTTAATACATCCATTTTCTAACCCTTCAATAACTGAATTAATCAAAGAAAACATATTACATAACTTAGAGATACTAATAACTTCTTATTATAAGCATGGAATATTTAATGAATGTTTATGTTACAATGAATATAAAACATTTAATTCAATGATAATTAAATTAGAAAATTTAACCTGTGATAAATACAATAAAATATATGAAAATTCAGAATTACCATTTATATATGACTGGATTTTTAATGAATACTATGATAATACATTACATTGTGCATGCAAAACCCTAAAAGATAATCCTCATTTATTAACATTAATTTCACTTAATGATGAAGAATTATTAAAAAATATTGCAATTATTAACTATAATAATGATAAACAAATAGCAAACTTTGCTGAAAAATGTTGTGATGAATTAAATTTAAATTATAAAAAAATAATCCCCCTAAAAGATATATTCCTAAATTATTTTAATCCAAAATTTAATCCATATAAAATATTTGAATAAGTTAACTTTTAATATAGTAAACACAGGAATATTAATTACCCAAATATTGATTTAACTCCTTTAAAAATAAATCAAAAAAATTTAGAGTTGACTTATCCCGTGTATTTAATTTAAATTCATCAATTACACTTATCAACTTTTTAAAATCATAATATTTTTTTAATTTTTCAAAATCAAAAGTCCATTGTTTTCTTGAAATTCCATTTAATAGATTAATGGATTTAGAACTTTTAATAGAACTAACTAAAAATTTGGCTAAATTTTCACTTGAAATTGAATTTAAATCTAGAAAATCATCAATTTCCTCTTTATTGCCCCATATTTCCCAATATTGAATTATTTCCAAAAGATGATTAGAATCAAATAACCGTTTATTATTTGCTAATTCTTTAATTTTCTCATAAATTATTTTTTCAAGTTTTAGCACATCCTCTTTAGAAATATATAACTCCTGTTGATTCTTTTGTTTATTGCCATATACTCCCCAATCACATTCAATTCCATAAATTAATCTAGAAATAGAGTATAAACTAAAATTTTTAGAAATTGATTCACAAATTAGATTAAAAGATAAATCTGGAGAAGATAAATTATAAAATAGAGTATCTAATAACTTTTCAATATAGATATAACTATCAGAAAAAATAGTTCCATTATCAATATTTATTTCATCAGCAATTATAAAAATTGCTTGAATTAAATTTTTACTTTGATCTTTTTCAAAATTTTTAGATTGATGTATTAATTTAGTGAATAATGATAAAGATTTTCCATCTTCATTCAATGATTTAATTTCGATAGATATTTCATTAGAATCATCTAAATTTACAATTTGATTTACTAAAGCATTACTTACCTCATCATCTTCAAGAGATAATGTGAAATATTTATCAAAATGATTGTTACTGCATAATCTCAATTCTTTATCATCCATACCATCGTGATCTAAGCTGATATTAGGAATCTGTATTCTATTAAAAATAGGCAAAATATAAACTAATAACGATAACAAAGACTTATTATCCACTTTAGAAACATTACATAAAACATTATAAAAATTATTAATCATTTCATTCTGTTTATCACGGTCATGCCTTTGAATTGAAACATAATCCAATAAAAATTTTTTATTATTTTTTATTTCATCATAACATTCCCTTTCAAATAATTGTAAAGTTAATAACAATAAAAAATCATTAATATTTATTTCATCTTTAAATGAAAATAAATAAAAATTAAAAACATTAATAAGTCTATTTAAATCTCTAATATTTTTAATAAACGGAATAATCATCCAATAGATATCATTAAAATCATCTAATTGGATTAAAGAATCATTACTAAACTTTTCATAAATTGGATAAACTCTGTTAAAAATTAGTGAATTTTTTCTTGATTGAGTAATTTCAGGAACCAATATTTCAATTTGAATAATTTTTTTAATGTAATCTTCACCAGAATATAATTGTAATTTATTTAATGTTTTAATAACAATATTCTGGTCAAAAGATAGAATATAAATTACATTTGGAAAATCTGCTAAAGATTTAACTAATAGGAATATTTGTTGAATTTCATCATCAGTTAATCTATCAATGTTATCAATGGAAATAATGATTTTATAATTTAAATTCGAAAAAATATCAAACAAATCTTCTTTAAATGAATTAAATTTTTTAAACTCCTCCTGTTTTAGAACTTTATCTAAATCCAAATTTGATGATAAAAATTTTAAATTTACATTAATAGAAATCCCTTTCATAAATTTAAACAATATATCTTTAGCTTTTTTTGTAAAATTATCAGAAAATTTAAGTTCATTTAATAATCTATTGAAAAACTGTAATATTAAATTATCTTGATTAGAGAAATACCATGGATTAAAATCAATGAAAATCCAATTATCTTTTTCTTTTTTAATTTCAGAAAAAGTTAAATTTAGAATAGATGTTTTACCACTCCCCCATTCCCCCATTAAACCAATTACCAAACAATCTTGAGAATCATAATTACAAATTGATTTTGATAATCTTTTAACAAATGGCATTCTATTTAATTCATCTTCATTTTCATTAGATATTGGCTTATCTGAGTTAAACATATTTCCACCAATAATTATTCTCTGATAACTGTTTAATTAACTCCATCTATTGATATTATGTATAATTAATTGATAAATACTAATGATTAATAGAAAAGAATACTCTTTAATTCATGAATTCAACTAATTATCATTTTAAATTTTATTAATATATATGTTTTCAATATTTTATTTATTACAATTATATTATCCATCAATCCCTGAATAAATTTAAAATACTTTATTTAATATTACTTACATGTATCACAATATTGATTCTCTAAAATGAAAACCAAATACTGACCCTTTTTTAATTAAATAATTAAGGATTTTTAACAATTGATTACAATACTTTAACACCCATTTCTGATCATTTGCAACATTAACAATAAATCCGGTAATAGCTGAATCGTTAATGTATTCCGCAACGTTCTGATTTGACCTTTCATTACCTGCCTGAGACTGAGGAGTCACGAATGTTCTCAAAATATTATTTCTAAAGATTTCAGTCTGTCTAGTATAGTCGGACTGATAGTTGTTACCTCCTAAGATTTTGGATTCAATTCCAGGAGGCACAATAGCCACATTTGAATCAGCAGTAGTTCCATAATCAGCATATAAGTTTTCTTTGGCGGTTGATGAGAGTTCCATAATATATGGGCGGCCGTTTTCATCAATGGATGGTTTAACCTCAATGATATTGTCCTTGTTGATTCTTTCAACTTGGTTTCTCTCCAAGTTGCATTTATGGTAAATGTCATCCAGACAGTTCAGGATAATGCTTTGGGCTTCTGAATATATTTCATTGTACATGAAGTTGATTACCTGTTCTGGTTCATATTTGACTGTTAATGTTCCCTCTTCAACGCTAATGAAGTTGTTGAAATCTTCATGAGATCCGTTAACAACATCTTTGGGCATTTCATGCAGGTATAGCTGCACTTCATTATCGTCATTGAATTCTTTTTTTAATCCATAGCCATGAGCACCGATTTCAAGAAATATTGGCTTGATGTATTTTCCTATGGATTTGTCCCATCTCTCGACTGGTTTGATTAAACCTTCTCCATCAACCATTCCTCCTTGCAGGATTTCTTTAGCAACTTGGCGGATGTCGATTTTTCTTGCCCATAAAATTAAAGTTATTTTCTGCTCTTGAGATAATCTGTTTTCTTTATCTACAAGCACCATATTAACATTAGCTTTATCGATACGGTTTTTTAAAATTCCTGAAGTGTAACCGTCAAGTTTAACAGCATACCGCGCATTAGCTATTGTCTTGTTGATTACTGGCGGAAGTGCATCGGGCAAGTCAAGGCCAGTATTTATTCCATCAGTTCTAGGCTGTCTTTCATTTTCTCCCCAATAGCTGCGCTTGGTATTGTACTGCTCCACACGATTGTTCAGTAATCTGGTTTTAATGTAATCAGTAATTCCCATATAATCACCATAACATTTTAAGTTTTACTTTGAAGTTATCTTTATTATATTTTTTATTATATTATTTATATAAATTATATAATAAATTTAATTTTTCGTACTCATTTTATTATTTTTATTAATACATAACTTTTTACTAAATTACTATCAAATATCTATAATGACTAAAGGTCGGTGATAATATGGCTAGAGCACCTTTGTATGAATGGCAAAAAGAAGTGATTCGAGAAGAAGCCGGAACAGAAAAATTAACTGAAGATGATTTTTTCAGGGATATGGAAAAAAATGGATTCAATACTAGAAATATCCCACAATCAGAAATAGAAAAGTATGCGATTAAATATGATATGGATTATGAAAAAGTTAAAAAAGCTGTTGATGCCGCCAATATCGAATATTCAAGAAAATGCAGAAAAGAAGCTCAAGAAGATTTTAAAAAATATTTAAATTCTAAAACTGGGTACATAACTAATGATGAAAGAATAAAACTAAGAAAAAAATATGATAAATCTATTTACTATCCAATTGATTTAGATTCTTTAATTGATGAATTTAATAAAGAAAAAACTTTAAAACGATTTAAACAAGAGTTGAATTCTAGGACTGAATGCATTACTGATGAAGAAAGAAAAATACTAAGAGAAAAATATTATGAATTTACTGATTATCCTGTGCCTAATTTTAATGAATTAATTGATGAATTTAATCACAATATTAATAAATCAAATTACAAATACCATAAGGAAGCTTTAAATAAAAAAAATATTGAGTTAGCAAATATACATCAAAAATTTAATGAATGTATGATTAATTTGGATAATTATATGGGCCAATATTATTTGGATGAAGAAAACAGGATATTAAGAGAATTAGCTTTTCATGATGCAGAGATTATTAAAATAAAATCAGAATTTACAACATACAATTTATTGAATCATTTAAAACAAATTGGTGAATCGAAAAATAAAGAAATCAGTAAAAAAATTAGAAATGGCGAAATTACAACACAAAAAGAATTAACTGATGCATTAGATTCACAAATTTTAGATTCACAATTAGATTCACCTAACTATTTGCCTGGAGTGACACTTAGAGATCTTGCTGATGACTATTGTGAATTAGCAGGATATACTCATTGGGAATTTAAAAGTAAAATATTTTATTTTTATAATTATCATAATTCTGAATTTCATAAAATTAATTATTTTGACTTATTTGAGGAAGTCAATGAGTTATATGAATCCGACTTATTAAATGAATACGAGCAAGAAAAAAAATATTATAGAGAAAACAATTATACAAATGGTCAAAGTTATCATAGTCGAAATCCAAGTATAAAAGAAGCAGGTGGGATTAATATGGGTAATGAAAATGGATTGTCTGCTGCAGAAACTGAAGCAAGCGTAATTGAGTTTGATGAAGAAAACAATGAGGGATTAACTACTGAACAGCAAAGAGTTGCTAATGAATTGTGTGATAATCTTGCACCAATTACATTTATACAGGGAAAAGCCGGCAGTGGGAAATCTTATCTCATACAAGAACTCCAAAAATTATTGGGTGTAGATGAAATTTTATGCCCTACTAATCTAGCAAAACAAGTTTATGGAAATGATGCTAAAACTATACACTCTTTCTTTTATAATGAGTTCGATGCTATTGAAGAAGGATTTCAGAACCCTCAAGAATATAATCATGTTAGAAATGATAACTTTCTAAGCAAAGTTTATTTTAAAAAGATTTTTGTTATTGATGAAGTTTCTATGGTTCGAGCAGACGTAATGGAAATGATACATAAAGTACTTTCAACTGCATTAAAAGATAATTCACCATTTGGTGGAATTAAAATGATTTTAGTTGGTGATTTATTCCAATTACCACCAATAGTTGAATCAGAGGACACATTCAAATATCTGCAAAGGGAATATGGTGGAGTTTACTTTTTCAATAGCCACATAATTCAAGATAATCTTTCAGAAATTAAATTTTATGAATTAAATGAATCAGTGAGACATAAAGATGATTCTGATTGGGCAACTATGTTGGATATGTTCCGTGAACCTCCAAAAGTAAATAAAATCATCCCTGTATTGAAAAAAATCAATAATAGGGTTGTTCCTCGAGATGAAATCCCCGAACATGCTAAAGCAATAACTCCATCTAATGCACAAGCTATTAAAATAAATACTATGAAATTAAATGAAATTTCAGGAGAAACATTCATTTCAAAAGCTCATTTTAAAATCAAGGAATTAGATTCTGATAATTATCTTGAATTTGATTATGATGAAACTAATCTAAACTTAGACACTACAATGTATTATCCTGTTGAAGTTCCATCTAAATTTGATCCGCTTTTAAGATTCAAAATTGGCGCATATGTTATGTTAACTGGTTCAGTTAGAGGAGGAGCTAAGAATGGAGATTTCGGCACTATAATCGATAAGCAAAAAGAATATAACAAATATGAAGATAAGACCTTTGACATGATTTTAGTTGAATTAGAAAAGAACAATGAAATAGTTCATGTAGGCCTTAATGCACAAAGCGCAAAAGACTATAAATATGAAATGGTTTATGACCCTCTTCAACATTCTTTAAGGCGTAAAAAGCCATTCATCCAAAGTGTGATACAATATCCTTTGAAATTAGGTTATGCTTTTACTATACATAAATCCCAAGGACAGACTTTTGATTCAATGCTTCTTGATTTGGAAAGTAATATTTTTGCTTCAGGACAATTATACGTTGCTTTAACTCGTATTAAAAAATTAGAGAATTTATATTTAACAAAACCTATTGCATTCAGTGATATAATTGTTGATGAAAGGATTATTCATTTTTTAGAATTTTTAAGAACAGGAAAACAAGTTTCAGAAGACATATCTTCAATTGAATCTCAAAAATCTAAAAACACTCCTTTAAATGATTTGTTTAAGAAATTCTTACAGGAAACAAAAAATAATATCAGAACTGAAAATGATATTAACTACGTAATTTATAGAACCCTTGACTGTGCTCATGCCCTTTATCAGGAAGACGAATTTGAAATGATGCTAATTGAAATTAAAAAGATTATACAAGTTATTTCTAATTCATTTGTTATCTCTGATGAAGATAGAATGTTTTTCAAAAGAGTTAACGAAATAAATGATGGAGCTGATGAGCATGTTTGCGATTTAGCACTATCAGCTATTTTCAACATATATAAAAAAGTAAATAACAATTCACAACCTATACTAATAGACAAATACGAAACAAAATTAAATGGTGGAAATGTAAATAAAACCAGTAATGAGTACAATCCTCGAAATGATTCCCCAAAAACTGTAAATAAAAAAAGTGAATCTAAAGTTTCAACCCGTTCAAATTGGAAAGGTAATTATGATGATGATTATGATGATGGTGGAGATGATTTAAACTTTGACTATAGTGAGGATAGAGGATATTACGATGAGGATTACTTTGACTAGAAGTAAATGTTACTATATGAATTATCTAAATAAAATCTCCTTTAGGCCTTGCTTCAATTCCTAATTTCTTATACATTCTTCGGGTTGCTGGATTGGATTCAATAGCTAGATATTTGTCCCCGTCGTCTCCGTGTTGTGGTATGACTTCATTTTCCATCCAGTATTTCTTTAATGCTGGTGGTTGACGGCCGAAGTTCCAGAATGATTCATCTGGCTCGAAACCGGTTTTCTCTTTAATGTCTCTAAGGATTTTATAGGATCTTCTATAAGGACTTGCAGTTATTAAAATAACGTAATTGTCTTTAATCAAATTAATTAAATCTGTTTCGTATTTTTGGGATTTAATTTTTTTATCCAAAGGCATTGTTCTTATTTCTTTTGAGTTAGCTATTAATGTATAATTCAAATCCAAGAGGATTATTTTATCTTTAGGAATTTCCAATTTGTCTTCACGGACTTCCTCTTCTTCATCTTCTGTTTCAATTATTTTAATTCCACATTGGTAACAGAATTCATTATCGTTATTATTGACTGTGCCACATACTGAGCAGGAATTTAATTCTAATACGATTGGTGCATGGTCTGAACCCATTTGGTCTTTTAGAATATATGAGTCAGTCAAAGTATTTTCAAAAGTGTTTGACACTAAGAAGTAGTCAAATCTATATCCTTTGTTTTCCTCCCTAAATCCTTTCCTGTTTGGCCACCATGAAAAATTGTCTCCTTCGGAATGGAACTTTCTAAATGCATCAACATATTTGGTTAAGATTTCCTTAAACCATTCCTGTTCTTCTGGCAAGAACCCTGATTTGCCTTTGATGTTCTTAGGATTTTTAGCATCAATCTCAGCAGATATTCTGTTGAAGTCTCCGCAGATTATTGATGGCTTGTTTGATTTGTAAACATATTTTGTTAACTCATCATAGAATCTGTATTTTCGATCAAGTCTTTCAGGTGAGCTGGCACCGGATGGGCAATAGACATTATACAGATAAAAGTTTTCAAACTCCATTCTGACAACTCTACCTTCAGAATCAAACTCCTTATCTCCAAAACCTTTTCTAACAGAAAGAGGTTCGACTTTGGTATAAATAGCTGTTCCATATAGGTTAACCAGTTCAGATGCAGGATAGTTGTAAGAAATGTAATTTTCAATCTCAGGTATTTCAGTTGACTTGACTTCTTGCAAACATAATATATCAGGGTCTTGAGATATTATCTCTTCTAAAAAACCTTTCTCAATTATTGATTTAAGTCCGTTAACATTCCAGGATATAATTTTCATTGAAACCACTCATTTAGTAATATGTTAATAATAATTTATGTTATTCATTTTAAATATAATTTTCAAAATAAATTTAATATATTTTTATTATGCTCATTATATAAACAAAATAATATACCAACTGAAATATCACAACCTTACCCACAAATTTAATTAACCTGCCAAATCTAAACTATAGTATAGAAAGGTTGAGAGAGAAAGCATATAAGCAACTGATATTTAGAGTGATATAATGATGATACCAACAATACCTACCCCAGAAGAATTATTGGACAAGGGGTTCAGC